>DATBWE010000051.1:0-2963 GCA_036514975.1 Bathyarchaeia archaeon | reverse complement strand
CTGGGAATAGCCACCATTAATTTCAAGGAGATAAGAGACCCAACCACAGGCGCAACCACCGAATACCGTCGGATAATCACCGTTGGGGAGAACCCGCCCGACGATGGTCCAATCACTACAAACGTTGGAGGAGCACAGCTTCCGGCAAGCAACACGGTCCTAGGGCTTCTAATGAGGAACAGCTATCCAGGCGGACTACCGGGAGACCCGCCTGACATCGACGACCACACTCCAAGCTTCTTCAAAACAGCCTTCACATCAACGAGCTCATACGTTCTAGTCTACTCCGTAACGTACCCGACACAGACCTCCCTCGCAGTCAAGCTGAACCCGGCAGTGATAACCGGCACGAACACGACGACCGTAACTGGAACGCTCACAACCGCCGCAGGAAGCCCCATTCAGACGACCGTACCGATAGCCGTCGAGTATACTCTCGACAGTGGCAACACATGGACGCTGATCGATAACGCGAACAGCACCTCGTCCACCGGCACGTTTACGCTTCCCTCGCCCTGGAGCCCTCCTGCGGGAAGCCCGATCTTGGTCCGGGCCCGTTGGGCCGGAGAATCGTCGAGACTGCTGGATATTGCGGTTAGCGCGTCGGTCCCGTTGACTAGGGTCTAGAGCGTTTGGCCGGCCTGTTCTGAGCCTTCCATTCGGTACCTTGCGTACTTGTCCTCCGGCGAGAATTTTGGCGGGTGTGGTATCCTAGAGGGCGAGCCGCATGCGGGGCAGGTTTCTTTTAGAGTATAGCGAGCGCACTTGGTGCATTTTCGCATCAGCCATTTCATCCGAGCTTTCTTCCCTCTCCGCCAAGGGTCTTGATAGAGGAAAGCACTTCCTCCACTACTAGGTTCAGGGTTTTTTCCGCGGCTTCGAAGTTTTTCGCCTTGACCTCCACCCTGTACTTTGGCGCTCCGACGGTGTAGATTCTGACCTCTGTACCTCGGGGTTTCCTGACTTTTTTCGCGGAGGCGAAGGCCTGTTTGACCATGGTCAGCCCGCCCTGCTTGTGACAGGAGACGGCGACAGTGGCCCGGACCTTGGACTTTTCAAGCTTGATCCTTGTCTTACTAACCTCAGTCAGCGCTTCGGCCCATTCCGCTGATACTCCGGCCTCGACCAGCGCCTCCGTGCCATCGTCCAAGGCCTCTTCCAAGGGCGAGTAGAGGCTTCCGAACTTGTCAGCGATTGTTTTCCGGACGGTGTCGAGCTCGGCCGGTGGCCTCTGGAGCTTATCAGCGACGCTTTTGAGAATCGATTCTGCTTTTCGCTCCTTTTTCCATTCTAGCATCTTCTCTGTTTTTTCACGGCCGGTTACCCGTCGGAGGGATAGGTCGACCTGGTTGCGCTGCAGGTTGACACGGAGAACCTTCAAGACTAGCTTCTGGCCTTCGCGGGCGTGGTTTCGTATGTTCCGGACCCAGGTGCTGGAGATTTCCTGTATGTGGACGAGCCCTTCTATTCCCTGGTACTCGTCCAGTTTCACATATGCGCCGTAGTCTACTATTCTCGTGACTGTTGCTACAACAAGGTCTCCCACTTCAGGGAGGAGGGTTTGCGAGGCCTGGGTGCTCATGGTAGGGTTCTGTTCTCAGGTTAGGACTTGGAGTATTTCGGCTCGAATCTTGGCTTTTCCACCGGTCGGCTCGGCCACAAGCTCATCGCAGACGTTGCACTTGACATAGTTGCTTGTCCGTTCGAAGACGATCTGTTCGTTCGCGCACTTTGGGCATTTTACCCGCAGAAAGACGCTTCTGGGCTTTGGTATGAGTTCCCATCTCAAGGCTAGGCTCCAACCTCCAGCTTGCGCAGCCTAATGCCTAATCTTTCGACTGTATAGTTGCAATCGCGGCATCTCAGTTTCAAGCAAGTCTTTTTCGTAGTCTTGGCGGTCCGTTTGAGTTCTGGGAACTTCTGGCCCCCGTACCCGTGCTTCCGGCGCTCCTGCCGTCTACTCCCCCAAGCCATCGCCCGGGCCTTGCCCGCCTTGTAGATAGCGACAGCGTGCGCGGTATGGTGTTTGCACTTAGGACAGTACGTATTGACTTCCTTTGGATACTTCAAACATGTATACCCGGCGAAAGGAGTGTGGAGGGCGGAGCCGCCCATTTATTCATTTTCCCGAGGGCGTGGCCTTACCTCCACAGCCGCCCCCTGTCGAATAAGGCTCTCAGCGTTCTCGAAGGGTAGGCTGGCCACGTCCTCAGCCTTGAAGGGACCATGCGTCTTCAGGTCTACCCCGATTATCGCGGGGAGTTCTTTGACCATACGGACCATCAGCATCTCCTGCTTCTTCTCCGGGAAGGCCGAAGGCTCCCTTCCCTGTGCTAGGTCTTCCTTGAAGCGTGACACGTGACGAGATATTCCAGTGAGCTCTTCAAGTATCCATTTCTCTGGTAGGTCAACCACCGGGGGTTCTTTTCCGCCAGCCACTTCTCTGGCCTTTTCCATTCTCCGGTCAACAAGCTGACGGACTAGCTGTTGCAGTCGCCGCAGCTCGTCCTCTAAGACCTCAGCCTTTAGAGACTTCGGGTCAAGGTTTCTCTGCGCCTCTTTCAACCGGCGCACATAGGACGCCACATCTTTGAAGAACCCTGGTCTAAGAGGCTGTAGGTCGGGAGAGTGACCCTCGCGCTTCCAGGCTTCAAAAAGCTCCTCATACACGGTCATGGTTGATCTCCCCGCGAAAGCTAGGGTAATAGGAAGGGACGCGACACTACTAATGTCTTGAGCCCAAGAGCCTATGCTGTCGGCTCTCCCCTACGTTTGCAGAGGAGCAGCATCGCAGCGGCGGCAGGCAGCTCGACCGTTTCGTCATGGTAGGGTCCGAAGTGCTTGTCGCCAAGTCTGAACTCCGGTGCGTCTCTTACGCGTATTTTCATCTGTCCCTGAAAGACCGGGGATTCTGCGAACGGGTCGAACTCGTCGAGCTCCTCCCCTGAGACCCTCACCGCCAG
>DATBWE010000050.1:0-4113 GCA_036514975.1 Bathyarchaeia archaeon | reverse complement strand
TGGAGCCCGTACCATTCTCTGATTCTTCCCGCGAGAAGGTTCAGTGTTTTGTCTAGGTCTTCTATGCATCTTACTGTCTGAATCGCGTACAGGTCTCGTTTCGTAGTGGCTACTGCGATTGCACTCCTCGCCAGCTCCATGGAAACATCACGTAGAAACTGGTCGTAATCGTCCTTGGATTCGACGAGGCGAAGCCTCACGAGGATGTTGGGCAGCCGGTTCCTTAGCTTGCCTATTGTCTCGTCTGTCTCGTCAAGAACCACTTGCACCCCAGTTAGTCTCCTTGCAATGGTCGCGAGGGGCTGGCTGTCAACGGTCACTTGTTCAAGTTCGATGCGTGATAGCCGGTTAAGAAAATCCTCCGCTCCAACTGGCAAGGACCCCTTCCTTAGGTCTTCGACACTTACGGCAGCGTCTTTCGGGTTGCGTGGGAAGAGTGCTTTCTCAGCCAGTTTTCCTGTCTTCTCGAGTAGAAATATTCCTGCGGGGGAGTCGATTATGTAGCCCTTCAAGCCGAGTTCCCTGTCTCTTCAGCGTCGGGAGTTTGGGCTGGTGCGAAGAGAATAAACGGTGAAGCCGACTGTGGTGACGGCAGCATTGGAACCTGACTTAGCTGTGGAATTTGCTGGTATAAAGCTCCCCAACCCGACTATGCTGGCTTCTGGAATCCTCGGGGTGTCCTCCGAAGTAATGATTCGGGCGGCTCGTGCGGGAGCGGGAGCTGTTGTTACCAAGTCCTTCAACCGCAAGGGAAGAGAGGGCTACCGGAACCCTTCGTTTATCGAGGTGCCGGGGGGATTTCTCAACGCGTTGGGAATTCCGAACCCCGGTATGGACGAGATGCGTGAGGAGGTAGAGGCAGTTTCGAGGGCCGGTGTTCTCGTGATAGCCAGCGTGTTCGGGTTTGACGCTGAGGAGTTTGCGGAGGCCGCCGCCCAGGGGGAGAAGGGAGGGGCCGTGGCGGTTGAGCTGAACGTGTCTTGCCCGCACGTGGAAGAGGTCGGAGTTGAGATTGGGCAACGCCCCGAAATGGTGGCCGAGGTTACACGAGCCGTCAAGAAAAAGGTTCGGGTGCCGGTTATCGTAAAGTTGACCCCCAACGTTACCAGCATCCAGGAAATAGCGAGGGCGGCGGAGGAGGCTGGTGCCGACGCGTTGACTGCCATCAACACCGCTCTGGGAATGGCGATTGATGTGGAAGCGAAGTCTCCGATTCTCGGGGGTAAGGTCGGGGGGTTATCGGGTCCGGCCCTTCACTCGATTGCAGTACGCACCGTCTACCAGGTCAGAGAAGCGGTCAAGATTCCCATAATTGGCGTGGGAGGAATATCGGACTGGAAGGGAGCGGTTGAGATGATGATGGCCGGAGCATCAGCTGTCCAGGTCGGGACCGCTGTTCTCCACCATGGTGTGGAAGTATTCAGAGAGGTCACCACCGGCATCTCTAGATTCATGGCCGAGAACGAGTACGCTTCGGCAATGGACTTGGTGGGTGTCGTTCACAAGTCGGCCTAGGCCTGTTCAGGCCGAACAATGCGGCTGAAACTGACGATTGTCTGATTCAACCGCGCCCTTGTAGGACGAGGAAGAGTATGTAGAAGAAGAACACTCCTCCAGTTATGAGGATGAAGGTCCTGGTTCTCGACCTCGAAAGACGTCTGCCTTCTACCCTGCACTTGTCGCTACAGTGCTGTTTGGCGAGGTCGATGGGAGTTCCGCATACGGGGCAGTGCTTATGCTTTGGCAGTGAAGGCGGTTCTTCGCGGCGGAACTTCGACACGAGATAATCATCACTTTTTTCAGAAGGGAACAGGCTATCTCTCGAGATGGTTCGCGAGTTCTTTGGCGGCGGCTTCCAGAAACTCCTCGTCGGCCCTTGAGAAGGCTGCCAGTCTGTCGCTGTCGATATCGATTTCGCCAATGATGCCATCCTTCCCTCTGATCGGAACTACAATCTCCGATTGGGTCGAGGGAAAGCACATGAGATATCTAGGGTCTTGGCTGACATCTGGGACGAAAACGGTTTCGCCCACCTTGGCTGCGTACCCGCATATTCCCTGACCGATAGGAATCACTGTGTGTTCTGTTTCTCCATCGCCTGCGTAGGCTTCTAGGACAAGTTTGCCCCCACTCACTAGGTATATTCCTACCCAGTTGTAATGGTCGAAATTCCCCCTCAAGATCGCGACGAACTTCACCAGAGCATGCCGGCGGGGCTCCGTCTTAAGGGTCCTCGTCAACTCGTCGAGGACAGCTGTAGGGCGAGTAAGCGACTGTCCCTGGGTCATTGGAACACTCAATCTTCTTCAGATTAGGGGACTCTTATATTATTCGAATTCACAACCTGACAACAGTCTCTGTTGAACAAGATTCAGTGGCTTGAGTGGGCGCAAGAAACTTTCGAGAAAGCCCGCTCCACGGGCAAACCGATACTTCTCGACATAACGGGGTCGTGGTGCCACTGGTGTCATGTGATGGACAAGACTTCCTACTCAGACCCTTCCGTGATCGACATGATAAACAGGAACTTCATTCCGGTTCGCGTGGACACTGACAGGAGGCCTGATGTTAACCGGCGGTACAACATGGGCGGGTGGCCAACAACCGCGTTCTTGGACAGCGATGGCAAGGTCATAACGGGTGGAACGTATATTCCCCCCCAACAGTTGCGAGAGGTCCTTCGCTCCGTTCTCGACCACTACTCCAAGAACAGGGGGAAGGTTGGGAGCAGGCTTGAGCCCACTCGTTTGCCGAGGGCCACTGAGGACCCGCTGTCCGTGAGAACCACGAAGGACATAGCAACCTCCATCGCGGTCAACTTCGACATTGACTATGGCGGGTTCGGCTTCGAGCCAAAATTTCCACACACTGATGCTCTAGAGTATGCTCTTCTGCGCTACCGGTATCACGGGGAGCGGGAGATGCTTACGGTCGTAACTAGGACCCTTGACAAGATGGGAAAAGGTGGCATTTACGACAGTGTTGAAGATGGGTTCTTCCGCTACTCGACCACTCGCGATTGGAGTGTTCCCCATTTCGAAAAGATGGCTGAGGACAATGCGAAGCTCCTAGCGGTCTACCTGCGAGCCCTACAAGCAACTGGGTCCGTGTTCTACAGGCAAGTTGCAGAGGGCATCGTAGCCTACGTTGAGGCGAGGCTGACAGATCCTGACCGGGGAGGATTCTACGGGAGCCAGGATGCTGATGAGGAGTATTACAAACTGGGCCTTGACGCCCGTCGAAAAGTAATCCCGCCACGGGTTGACAAGACGTTCTATGCAAACTACAATGCCCACTTCGTATCTTCATTTCTGTTGGCTGGCGTCCTCTTAGACAGGCCGGGTCTCGCCAAGTTTGCTCTGACTAGCCTTGACAAGCTCTTGGGTCAAGCGTCTGAAGACGAAGGTCTGCCTCATTTCTGGAACGGCGAGAAATCTGGGCTCAGAGGGTTGCTTGTCGACCATGCGTCTGTCTTGCAAGCGCTGCTTGATGCCTATGAGTATTCCGGCAAAGAGTACTACGTTCGTCGAGCAGCTAGGATTGCTGATTACTCGCTGAAAACTCTCTACGACGAGAAGAAGTGGGGGTTCTTCGATATTCCGGAGTCGCCGATTCAGCTTGGCGAGCTGAGGGTCCGGGATAAGCCGCTGGACGAAAACAGCATGATGGCTTCTGAACTCACGCGGCTCTCACACGTCACCGGTGAAGAGAAATATCGGGACGTCGCTGAGAGGTCTCTGCGGCTATTCGCAGCCGACTATGAGAGGTATGGAATCATGGCTGCGGCTTATGCTCTTGCGTTAGAGGCACACGTTAGCGGACCTGTAACCATAACCATTGTTGGAGCGAGAAGTACGGAGGGCTTCGAGAAGTTTAGGCTGGAGGCCCTCAAAACGTTCGCTTCTCGCCGGAGTATGCTCTACCTGGACACGTCTAGGGACCAGGGAAGGATCGAGAAGCTTGGTTACAAGGCCGATGACTCCGCCACAGCCTACGTCTGCGTCGGCAAGACCTGCGGTCCCCCCCTTAAGGACCCCTCGCAAATCGAGGCTTCGCTTCTTTCGCTACTGCAACAAAATGCTACCATAACTGGGACATGAACTGATGCAGACG
>DATBWE010000049.1:0-16263 GCA_036514975.1 Bathyarchaeia archaeon | reverse complement strand
ACCCGTTCCACCGCCCAGCGAAGATTAGCACCAGTCGGACGCGTCTGTATCAGTACATCGGCCAGTTTGCGTAATTCTCTAGACGCCTGATCACGGTTCTTCGTTCTGATTTTTCTCGCTGCAAGAACCAGTCCATAGGCTCCGACCACGCCGATTAGCGGCGCTCCCCTGACCTTCATCGACCGGATGGCGTCACAGACCTGTTCAACGCTCCGCATCCGAATATACACCAGCCTAGAGGGAAGAACAGTGCTGTCCACAGCCTCCAGTACCCCATTCCTCCATCTCAGAGGTTCTAGCTTGCCAACCCTTGCCATGTCAGGTCTCCTAAACGAGCAGGTTTTGCTTGAGCAGTTGTCGAATGGGTTTATAGCCACATAGCCGCCCTCCCGTTCCGAATCATCAGGTCGAAAAGGTGTGGGTGAGATGTTGACGCTGGAGGTGCTCGAAGCGTTCCTAGCAAAGAACCGGGTCTACCTTCCGGAGCCGGATAAGGTCATGGAGCTTCGAGAGAAAGCCTTTGGCACACTCGCCGACAACAGAATCATCCTCAGTGCATACGAAACATTCTACCTTGTAGAAAAGAAGAGGGTCAGAGTGACGGATGAGAAGTCCAAACGAGCCCTCTCCCTCCAGGACCTAGTGACAAAGCTCTCTATCGGAAAGCCCACCATATGGACAAAGTACCTAGTCTACAGGGACCTACGGGATCGTGGCTACCTTGTCCGGGAGGAAACGGGAGGGTTCGACTATGAAACCTTCGGCAAAGGAGCCGCCCGTCGGCTGGTGGCAATAGTCTTCGAGGGAGGAGAAGCGACCCTTGACAAGCTCGCCCGATTGTCAGCCAGGGCTAACAGGGAGGGAAAAGACCTAGTTCTTGCCGTTATAGACAGGCGGACGGATATTGTCTACTACACTTTGAATACGGAGAACTTCAAGGGCCAGCAGTTCTAGCGAGGTTCTGCTCTCGATTGGGAGAAGCCCAGTTCACCATTCCCCGGGGCATGAAGGATGTCGAGCCGCAGGAAATGGCCCGGCGAATATGGCTAGTGGACAAGGTTCGCAGAGTCCTCTGTAACTATGGGTTTCAGATGCTTGAGCCCAGTCCGCTGGAAAACCTGGAAACCCTAGAGGCGAAGTCGGGCCCCGAGATTCGCGAACAGATCTACTGGTTCCCTGACAAGTCGGGCCGCAACCTGGGACTCCGGTTTGACCTGACGGTCGGCATGACACGGATGGTTGCGAGCAGGTTCGACCTCCCAGAACCAATCAAGATCGCGTCGATTGGGGGAAACTGGAGGTATGAAGAGCCCCAGCGTGGAAGGTACCGCTATTTTACACAGTGGGACGCTGAGATTTACGGGGTTGCTGAACCTTCGGCCGATGCCGAGATTATCGCTGTCGGTTCGGATATTCTAGAAAGCGTCGGCCTCCAAGAGAACGAGATTCGTATCAGCAACAGAAAACTCGTGGAGGGGTTTCTCCGAAGCCTCGGCCTAGACTCACAGGCCACTCTTGAACGGCTCATACGCGTCATAGACAAACTCGGAAGGATTGGCCCCGGACGAGCCGAACAGGAACTATTGCAAGCGGGACTCGCCGTGGATAAGGTCAAGAGAATTCTTGAATTCGGAAAACTTGCCGGGAAGCCCGACCAGATTCTCGGCGAGATCGAGAGGAAACTTCCGAAGGAGGCTATGGTTGAGAAAGGGTTCAAGGAACTATCAGGAACAATAGAGGCTCTGGACCCTCTGGGGAAACTCTCGAACTGCAGAGTGGACCTGGGGATCGTCCGTGGGATAGGTTACTATGACGGCATGGTCTTCGAGGCCTATGACCGAGGCGGAGAAGAACTTGGCTCAGTCTTCGGAGGTGGACGGTTCGACAAGTTGTCCCGGACTTATGGTAAACGGGACATGCCTGCCACGGGCGTCGCGGGCGGAATCGAACGTCTAATGCTCTCACTGGAACGCGGGAGGCTGTTTCCGAACATTGAACAGGGGCCGAAGGTCTTCGTCGTCATGGTCAACGAGACGGTTCGAGAAGATGCGATTCGCATAGCGCAGAAGCTGAGGAGCCACGGACTGTGGACAGATTACGACCTGAAGCAGAGGTCGCTGCAGAAACAGCTGGAGTATGCTAACGCTTTGAAGGCGAGAGTCGCGGTTATAGTCGGCCCTAGGGAATTGAAGGAGGGAAAGGTTCGCGTGAAGGATTTGCGAACCGGCAAAGAGAGCGACGTCCCAACCTCTTCACTGGTCGACCAGGTTGCAAAAGTTGCAGGCTAGCTAAGGGACCCTTCTCTTGTGGCGCAAAAGTTTGAAGATAGACTCCCCTCTTTTTGGGGCTGGTTTCTGTGCGGGCTTGTTTTGGGCGATTTCTGTTCTTCTAAGCGTGGAATCCGCCTAGAGCAATTTCGTGACGGGGGTCGATTGGTATAAACATGGTGGAGAATCCCCGCGTGGAACGTCGCGATACAAATTCCTGGGCTTAGAATCGCAGTATGGGCTGATTTTCGCGGTGTGTCGCGGATTTCCGGTTTGAATCAGGGCTTTCCGTTACCTAGCTGGGCTGGTGGTAGGCGAATATATTAGGGGGATTTTCCATACTGCTCGGCCTGGAGCATGTCGACCGGTTTTCGTTCCCAGACGCGGAACCTGAAGCGAAGGCGTATTCGGAAAGAGTCACGGGCCAGGCTCATTCTGGTTACAGCGGCGGCCGGCTAGCCCCAGCCTGCTTGTGCAACAACTACTTCGCCTAGGCTCGCGCTTCGAATTCCGCGGCTACTCGTGGTGTGTTAGGTCGTAGAATTCGGGCGGGTTCTTGGGCAGTACGTACCTGATATGACTGTAGCCGTATTTCTCATGGAACTGGTTGCTGCCGTCTATTCCCTTCCTGTAAGCTTCTTCGAAACGGTTCCAGTCTCGAGCCCTGACACTGTCCATGATCGGGTTCAGATATTCTTTGATGAAACTGTTGAGGTCTTCTGCGAACCTTGGCCTCAGGGTCGCGCCGATTCTCATATGGTTGATAACCTGGCTCACCTGGTGAGCGGCCAACATCCAGTTCCCACCCTTCGCCGCGTAGTAGAGTACGTGATACCTCTCACCGATCTCCTTCATTAACCGGGCCATGCCGGGCTGAACCTCCGCTAACTGGTCAAGGGTCAGCTCGCCGTGTTTTGTCTTGACAACGAGTTTCTCGTCGGTCATTTCACTGTCCCTGATTGACTGGCGCTAGCGTAGCGCATTTCCTTATAGATGTAAGCACAGCCCCATGTTCGCGGTTTCGACCCATGTGGGTTGAGTTCAAGTGTCCTATCTGCGGGAAGGACCTGGATGATGACAGGGAAATGCCTAACTTTCTAGTCTGTAAGGATGAATCTCACGGCGTTCTCCGGTTCTTCACAGGCGACGGCTGCTTCTTTACCACTAGTGAGAAAGTGGCTGAGGAGCTTACCAACAAGGGCAAGCGGGTTCACGTGGTAGACCCGAAGCAGTTCTTCGGTGTTCAATTGGAAAAGTAGTCGAGCCAAGAAACGACCTTGGCCTTTGGACTTCGTGGGAATCATTAACTATCATGTCTATCCGAGTCTCGTAAAGGGCCCGTAGCTCAGTCTGGATAGAGCGGCAGCCCCCTAAGCGGGGTTCCAGAACGGAGACAGCTGTAGGAGACCGCTCGGGTCTCCGGCTAGAGGTCGAGGGTTCAAATCCCTCCGGGCCCGCCAGACCAAGCCAACAGCCATTACCACGGTACCTAGACAGTGAGTGACAGTGTTCTTAGATGATACCCCGGACATGCAAATTCGCGAGCTGCTAATGCGCGAGAACATGTTCGACGAGTCCTACAACATACGCGAACTCTTAGACGACATAATCGAAAGAGTGGCCCTCCGAGAGAAGCTTATCCTGACGGGTAAACAGTTCTCCGAGAAGAAGCGAGAAGAGCGGTTCACCCTCGCGACGAAGCAGTTCGAGAACCTTATGGCTGACTTCCTCAGGCTCTACCAGCCTGTTCTAGATCGACTGCGCAACTACCGAGAAGGTCTGAACAAGGAGATTCAGAACCTAAAGTCAGGCCTCGCCACGACAAACGGCATGCTTGAGGTGACTCGTGGCATTGAAGGACTCGCCCCAAAAATCCAACAACTTGAAGCCCAAGGCCAAGAGCTAGAAACCACGATCAAAGAGAAGTCTAAGACGCTTGAGAAAATCGACGAGTTGCTGAACCGTGTTCGACCGTTTCTGACGGGGATGCCCCCTGGAATGGGCACGAGCCAGCCCTTGTCGGATGTTCTGGGAAACATGCCAAAGGATCTGTACCTCGACCTTCCTGACCCGGGGAAGGAGACTCCCAGTCAGCCGAGAAAATCGGGCGCACGCGGCTGAAAAAGACCCAGCCATAGGCCGTGTGAAGGGCTCTAGAACACGAGTTTCTCCCGGTAGGCGGGCAGGTCCAGGAAACCGTGGCCTGAAATGTTGAAGGCTATCACTTTCTCCTGGTTCTTCTTCTTGCATTCCAGCGCTTGGTCTATGGCGGCTTTGATGGCGTAGGAAGACTCGGGCGCGGGAAGGAATCCCTCTACCTGTGTGAAGACTTTGGCCGCCTGGAATATGTCGAGCTCGTCCTGCGGGTAGGCTACGGCTCTCACGTGTCCTAGGTGCTTGAGATAACTTATGATAGGTGCGGCTGCATGGTACCGCAGTCCGTCCGCTTTTATTGGGACCATGTTCGTTTGGTGGCCGACAGTATACATCTTCAGCAGAGGTGTTTTCTCCGCATGGTCTCCGAAATCATACCGGTATTCTCCCTCCGCCAGATTCGGCGCAGACGATGATTGGGCTGCGAGGAATTCGCACTCTCTCTTTCCCCGTACTACTTCTCCTGCGAAGGGAAGAATGAAGCCCCCAAAGTTGCTTCCTCCACCAAGACACCCGATCATCAAATCCGGCTGCTCGTCTATGAGGGAGAACTGTTTCATCGTCTCAAGTCCGATTATGGATTGATGTATCAGCACGTGGTTCAGCACGCTTCCCAGGCAATACGCGAAGCCATTGTTGCGTTCTGCATACTCCAGCCCCTCGGAGACGGCGATACCTAGAGAACCGGCCTGGTCAGGGTCCTTGTCGAGTAGTTCCCTGCCCACCTGAGTCTCGCGGCTTGGGGACGGGTGAACCGTTCCTCCGTAAAGTTGCATGAGAGTCTTCCGCTCCGGTTTCCAGTCAAACACTGACCGAACCCAGAAGATCACACACTTCAAACCCATCAGGCTCGCCGCATAGGCTAGTGCTGTTCCCCACTGGCCAGCGCCTGTCTCTGTCGAGACTCCGACGCGTCCCTCCTCAGCGGCATAGTAGGCCTGTGCTAGGGCTGTGTTTACTTTGTGGGATCCTGTTGGGGAGAGGTCCTCGCGCTTGTAGTAGATTCTCGCTGGAGTATTCAGGTAGCGTTCGAGGCGTCGGGCGCGGTATAGGGGCCGTGGCCTCCCGGCTTGACGGTAGAGGTCCTGGACAGCATCAGGGATGGAAATCCATCTTTCCGTAGAAGTCTCCTGTTGGAGACAATGTTTCAGCAGGACCCTTGAGAGGAACTCAAGCCTTGAAGGGCCTTGTTCAGGGTCCTTGGGCGGGGGAAGCTGGCCGGGCAAATCTGCAATGATGTTATACCACGCCCCCGGCAACTCGTCAGGGTTGAGATAGACCTGGTCTCGGGTCTTGACTAGAACCTCTTGCAACCTGAAAACACTCTGTGATGCGTTTGTCTAGCCTGGTAAGTTAAGATTTCGTAGGGACACGTGGAAACTACGGCGGCCCGACCTTGTTGGCGCTTCCAAATCCCCCTTTTGGTATAGCCCGCAACTCTTATGGAATCAACCGGGAATCTACGGATAGCAATGAAGAGCGTTCCATCTCTGAGAAACGCGGCTCAGCCCCTTGGCCCATACTCTCATGCTGTAGTAGCGAACGGGTTGGTCTTCGTCTCAGGACAAATACCGTTGAATCCTGGCAGCCAGCCTGGGGATTGGGCTGGTAAGACCATCGCTGACCAGACCAGGCAGTGTGTCCGAAACATCGAAACGGTTCTGAATGAACTGGGAGGAACACTGAAGGATGTTGTGAAGGTTACTGTCTACCTTACAGACCCGGGGGATTACAAGGCGATGAACGAAGCCTACAGAGAATTCTTTCCCTCGGAGCCACCTGCACGGTCTGTCGCCCGGCTTGGCGCAGAACCCACTGGCCTGTTGATATCGGTCGACGCGATCGCAGTCCAGCCCGCTCACTGAGTTCTTCCTATGAATCCAACGTACGGTTTTGTGGGTCGCACAGCTCGGCTTGAGCTGTTCGGGATTACTTCTGCTGAACACTCTCACTAAAGTCGGAGACCAGGAACAGTCGGTCTAGGGTTTTCAGACTGGGCCGAACAATACCGCCGTACCGGATGGTTGTCAACTCAGAGGTTGAGAGGCTCAAAAGGTTCCAGAACTTCCTAGCGGGAGAGGACAGGATTGTGTTCGAGGACCTCTTGAACCAGTGCAAGCTCTATGCATCGTACGCGGGGAACATGGCGATGACGCTTCCGGAAGTGCCTATGATTATTTCGATGCTCTTCTCCCACCACAAGAAACTCTGGCAGCTAGAGAAACGCCTCATAAAGAACGGAGTCCTACCGGCTTCTGAAGACGGGCAAAAAGCCTAAGACATCACAGTCCAATTCCTCAAACGTTTTCGATGCAGCAGTACCTGTACAAGATACAGCCGGTTAGGCCCGGGATGCTTTCGGAAGGCCCGACTGAGCAAGAGTCCCGGGCCGTCTCAGACCATTCCTCATACCTCAAGGAACTGATGGAACAAGGGACAGTCATACTGGCCGGACGGACCCAGAACACTGACTACAGCAGCTTCGGGATAGTCATATTCAACGCCCAATCGCTGGAAATGGCGCGTAGGGTCGTAGAGAACGACCCTGCGGTGAAAAACACGGTAATGCGGGCCGAACTCTATCCCTACAGGATTGCCCTGTTCAACGCTGGCAATACAGAGTAGCGACGGAAGGGTCATGGGGTCCCAGAGAAAAGTCTAACAGAACTTGAAGGAGCATCGGGTTCAGGGAGAAAGCAATCTTGCCAGTCGAGATACAGGCTCTTGAGCCATCTGACTATGATGCTCTCTTAGCCCTCTGGAAAACAGCAGGGCTCCCCCATCGTCCCAAAGGAAGGGACAGTCGAGAAGCAATTACGTCACAGATGAGACGGGACCCGGGCTTGTTTCTGGGCGCGTTTCTTGGAGGCCGCCTAGTTGGATCGGTGATAGCCAGCTTCGACGGGCGAAAGGGGTGGATCAACCGACTGGCAGTAGACCCGGATGAGAGACGACGGGGAATTGGGCGAAAGCTGACCGAGGAGGCTGAACGTGTCCTCCAGGACCGCGGCTCACAAATAACCGCCGCTCTCGTCGAAGCTGATAATTCCCCGTCAATGGCGCTGTTCGAAAAGTGCGGCTACACAATCCACAAGGATATGCTCTACTTGACGAAAAGGGACTCAGGTCAAGTTTAGAAACCAGCCCTCCCGCGGTGCGCATTACATTGACAGATACTCCGGCAATCGAGATTGAGAGCCTCAGCAAAGCCTACGGAAAACTGGTAGCAGTTAACTGGCTAGACCTACGGGTCTACGCGAAGCAGGTTCATGGCTTCCTCGGGCCCAACAGCGCGGGCAAAACCACTACCCTTTTGGGATAAGCCCATGGTCAAACTTGCCGACAAAGAAGGGCGTTTCCTGGAACAGAACGAGATCTGCAGACTAGCAACCTCGTCCAAGAATGGAGAACTGCACATCGTCCCCGTATCCTACATCTGGCACGAGGAAACCATCTACGTTGTAACCGACTACGGGACCCGGAAGCTGAGAAACCTTCGTGAGAACCCTAACGCGGCCATCTTAGTCGACACGAATGCGACCCGCAAGGCCGTGCTGGTGAGCGGCAAGGTCCAGCTGGTAGAGAAGGGCGAAGAATACCGCAGAATCTACAAACTCTTCCATTCCAAGCTAGACTGGGTCAAGCGGGCGCCATGGAAGGAGGGCGAGGCACCGTTTGTCAAGATCGCGCCGACTTTCAAGACAAGCTGGGGACTCGGCAAGTAATGATTACATAGACACTTTCAGCCCTATCACCATCTTATCTGATGGACGAGTGCTCAGAGCCTGACAACGAGACAACTTGGACCATCTCTGTCCAGCCTGCCAAAGCGCGCCATTGGAATCGCAGTTCCAAGACTCCCACGGGAGAAGTGTACTGGTCCGTTGCACGAACTCCAGCTGCTCATTTACAGAACTGACCCTTGACGAATCCTGCTGCGGGTAGTGCAGTCGGGTATCGTCCAGTTACAAGACTCTTTAATAGCTATGGAGCGGCGAAGTCGCCATCAGAGCTGAAGAGTTGATGGCAGAGTTCTGTTCCAGATGCGGGAAAACCCTTAGCCTCATAGATCCACTGCTCGAACTGAAAGGACTGCGCTTCTGCGAAGACTGCTACCCGGATGTCAAGCGCGAACACGCAGCCCAGACCATCTCGGATAAGCTCGACAAGAGACAACGAGTGGCCTTCGCCGAGGACGACAGTGACGAGAACCTTCGGGGTTCCATAATCAAAGGAAAACAGGCCCTGGCCGCGAAGGAGAACGAGTTCAAATGGGACAACCCGTCCCTATCATTAATCGCCAGCGCTCTTCGCATCCTCACCGACCAGAACAGAATCATCATGAAGCAGAACGAACTCTTACTGCGAGAGCTTGAGAACCGAACCGCCCAAGTAAAGTCGAAGTAAGACCCCCCCTAACACGTCCCCCGTCCCCGTTTTTCAAAGGGAAGTTTTTGAGTCGACCAGCGAGCGGAGCCTCACGGCTCCTCACGAGACGCACTTCGACTGATGCTGACAGGGTTGCCTAGATGTCTTTGGTCCCGGGGGCCGGACTTCCACAGTTCTTGTCCTGTTTTGAACCGGCGACATTTCGTCGGCACTGAGCCGTCTCCGGTGTCGGTTGTGAGCCTGGAGGGCTGACCTGTGTGCGCCCTAGGCGTACACCTACAGCGTCTCCGTCGCAATCCTGTTGGGATGGGCGACTCGGAAGCTCTTCCAGGCTGAGCTACCCCGGGACGAAATAGGCCCGGGCTTCCCGTTCTAGTTAAGATTTCTCGGGCGAGGCTTGGTGGTTTTCCCGTATCCACCGTGCCAGGTCGCGCAGTCCAACATTGGACGAGACGTCGATCACGGGGACCTCGACGTTTGCTACGCGGATTGAGATGTTGTACTTGGGCATTGGAGCGTGGGAAACGTTCGACGCGTAGACCCGTCCCTTGACATATTCCTCAGGCAGAGCCTCCGGCTCGACAAAGTCAGCGAGAAAGACAACTCCCTCGGCCCAGTACAATGCCATCGGCTGGCCGGAGACGTTCATGACGAACGCGATCATCGAGGCGAGGTTTTGCTGGGAGCTGAAGCTGGTGAGGCCGGTTACAATTATCTCCTGCGGGGGAGAATGGACTATGGAAACCAATACGTGGACCCGAACCTAGACTACCGGCAAGATAGGTGTATGTTAAGTCTTAGCTGTGGGTCTGCCTTGCGAAGCCTCCTGTGCTGTCAATGCGTGGCGTATCTGGGCGGCATATCGAGACCGCTCTCGAAGCCCAGGGTCTTTCCTACGGTGCCAATTGATTTCCACTCGGTCGGTCTTGAATCGTGGAATCACATGGAACTTGTAGTGAGCGACTTGGTTGAAGCCCTTCCATGAGATCTCGTCGTCCGAAAGATGGGATATCGCATCTGGACTACAAGCCAGCCGAATGGCTTGCGAAACCTGTTTCGCCATAAGGAAAACATGCGATGCGACATCATCAGGTAGATCAGCGAACGCTTCATAGTGTCTCTTTGGAATCACGAGGGCGTGGTGGTTATTGACCGCGTTCTTGCTCACGATTGCAAAGGCGACCTTATCCTCGCATATCACAACTTTGCTGTCGCGAAAATTGCAGAACGGGCATTTTGGCTTCAAAGTTTGCTTAGTCAAACCCCCTCACACGTCTCGCCTAATGACATAGCTAGGGTGTTAGATGGCGCCCAGGGCGGGATTCGAACCCGCCGTGCGCTCGACTATTTCTCGAGTGTCACACGGGTGACAGCCGTGCATACTCTCGGTCGGCTCCCGCAGGCCGCGGACCGGGCTATACTACCTCAACGCATCCATTCCTGGATAGGGCGCGAGCCCGGCATTCTGGTCCTGGGCAACGCGCAACCGCAAAAGAAGCAAAGATTAAACTTTCCTGAGGAAAACCTCTACGAAACCAGGCCGCAGCCTTACCTTCGAATCTGTAAATAGGTTGCAACAAGGCTAATTTAGCAAGCCAAATCCTTCACCCTGCAAGGGAAGAGTCGATGCTCCCCGACATTCCGGGCCTCGGTGGCGCGGGCGCGCTGCTGGTCGCCTTCCTAATAGCCTTCATCATCTACCTACTCATCATTGGCTTCGTTCTGTGGGTGGCCGGAGAAATCATCGTAGGCCGCAGGGTCACCTTCGGCCAGGCGTTAGCAATAGCCGGCGCGGGAACGTTCCTGGTTCTGGGTGCGGTGTTCCTTCTCGGCCTTATCGGTCTGCTGTTGGGGTTCATCATCTTCCTAGCCCTGGTACGACACTACTTCAAGACGGGATGGTTAGGGGCTTTGGGAGTGACGATAATGGCGGTAATCGTTGCCGTAATCTTAACCTTCGTACTTGGGGTTCTAGCAATCGGTCTACTGTTTACTCTGCCCTCCCTCCCCTTCATACAGCCCTACTTCTGAAGAAGAAACTGATTGTGAAGATAAATTGGAGAGCTGTAATGGTTACAGCTCTGCCTAGGGTGTTAGGGAAAACCTCAATGCCCCAGCAGGTATAGGGCTAGGCTTCCTCTTCTTTTCCAGATTCGTCCTGCTGTGCGGAACAGCCGCAGGTATCACACATGGCGAATCATCTTCCTAAAGAGCGCGCCTCTCATTATTAAGTGCTACATTGAACAATAAATCGAACAGTCGCCTCAGGCACTGGTCTGAGCCCAGTCGACCAGGACCCGAACCACCGTTTCGTAGGTCTTAGGGACAGCGCTCTTGCCTTCGGGCGTGTTGAAACTATGGTCACCCTCTTCCACCCAGTGAACACTGGCCTTTGAGCCAAGCCTCGACAATACCTTCTCCAGCAACTCTCGGGTCCCGAAAGAGTCTCTCGTCCCCGAAACGAAAAGCATAGGCCGAGTTATCTTGTAAAGGTGCTCGTCGCGCAAGCGGTCAAGCCTTCCGGGTGGATGCAGCGGGTATCCCAAGAAGAAAAGTCCGTTTACATCGACGCCGCCGGCCACGACCTGGGACGCGATCCGGCCGCCCATGGATTTTCCGCCGATAAAAATACGGTCAGGCTTGTACTGGCTTGACTTGACCTCTTCCACAATCTTACGGTAGGCGGCTTCGAGTACGTCCTTCTTGTCCGGGGTCTTTTTCCGGGCCTCCATGTATGGGAAGTTGAACTTTACCGTGAGGAAGCCGTGTTTGGCAAGTTCTGTGTGAAAATAGGTTAGGAAGGGGGAGTACATTGGCCCACCGGCGCCGTGGGCGAAGACTAGGCAGGTCGGGTCTCCGGGGAACTCGTCGGGGACCCCGTACATCAAGCTCATCTCTCCGCCCCGATCAAGGGTAACCTTCGCCTTTTCCATTCGGACCCTAACGCCGCTCAAGACGTCACGCTCTTGGTCAAAGTTCCTGCATTAGATGGGAGGTTTTTCAGAAGTCCGAGAGTCGGAAGGCCTCGACATCGTTCTTCTCAAGCTCTTTGAGGAGGCTGTTAACGCCTAGCCAGTCGCTTGAGTCGTGTCCTAGGATGATGAGGTTTCCGACGCCGTCAGTTCTGAGTTTGGTAAGGTCGGATTCTGAGATGTGTATGTAGGAGACTGTTCCTATTCCGTGTTTGAAGTAGCATTTTGCGATGTCGTAGCCCCCGTTGGTATAGGCTGCGTGTGAGACCGCGACTTTTCCAGCCTTGTTCTTTGGTGTGCCGAGGCGGACTTCGATTTTCGTCTGTGCCTTGCGGTATTCTGGTATGCGGCTTACGTGTTTCACAAGGTCTCCGACGGTGATGTCGTCGGCTAGGCCCTTGATCCATCTGAGTATTATTTTTCTTGAGGCTTCGTCGCAGGGGCTGTGAATTGAAACAAGCGGCATTCGAAGCTTCTTCGCCGCCGCTGGTGTCTGATCGTACACGTCCGAGTGGTGTTGAAGCTCGAGCTGTTGATACTTTGGCCTGACAGCTTCCTCGGCAGCCTCCGCAGGGACACCCACCTCTCTCAACTGCCCTACATGGCGCTGGAAGACCTTGTAACCCTGAAGCATGGCTGTTCCCCCTGCGGGATGGTGGGCGATTACAGCGTCACATCCCAGATTTCGGGCGAGGAGCAGCTCGCCAACTCCAACGTTTATCGAGACCAGGACCTTTCTGATCCTCCGGCCCTTCACGTGAATCTCGCTGTCAGCCGGAACGGTCTTGAACGCGGCCAGCTTCAGGGCCGTCTTCATAATCTGCTGAGTATCCATCAAGGCAGACGACCGAGAGAGGCTTTCCAGGGTAGGCTTCTAAAGGGTTAGGCTCGTCCGCCCTTAGTCATCTTCTTCAGGTCCAAGACCTGGTCCAGCTTCTCCCGTGAGAGAAGCTTCTCTTCCAGGATAACCTGCCGAATCGATTTGTTCTCGGCGATAGCTTTCTTGGCCACTCGGGCCGCGTTATCGTACCCTATGTGGGGCGTTACCGCCGTGACTACCATTAGGCTTCTGTCCGCATAGTCCCTGCACCGCTGACGGTCTGCTGTAATGCCGTTGACGCATTTCTCGGCTAGGACCTTTGACCCGTTCGCAAGAATGTCGATGGACTGGAGCAGGTCGTATGCGATTACAGGCATCATTATGTTGAGCTCCAGCTGGCCCAGCGCCCCGCAGATGGAAATGGCGGCATCGTTGCCCATAACCTGAGCCGCCACTAGGTTGACCGCTTCCGGGATGACAGGGTTGACCTTTCCAGGCATGATGCTAGAGCCGGGCTCTGTCGCAGGCATGTCGATTTCTCCGAACCCGGTCCTCGGCCCAGAGTTCAGCAAGCGCAGGTCGTTTGCAATCTTCATCAAGCTCGCCGCGATGGTCTTCAACTGGCCGCTGGCCTCGACACAGGCATCTTTGCCCTGCATGGCCTCGAACGGGTTCTCTGCTTTCCGAAATCGCAGCCCTGTTAGATGATTGAGCTCTTTGACTGCGAGTTCAGCATACTGGGGGTGGGCGTTGAGCCCGGTGCCGACCGCTGTGCCTCCTAGCGGCAGTTCCAGGAGAACATCTCGAGCGTGTGTCGCCCTGCTTATTCCGTGTCGGATCATGCTGGCGTACCCGCTGAACTCTTGGCCCAGCGTCACTGGCACAGCGTCTTGCAGGTGGGTCCTTCCCGCTTTTACCACGTCTTCAAATTCCTGGGCCTTCCTTTCCAAGGCCTCAGCGAGAACCTTCAGGGAAGGAATCAGTTTCAGCTCGATAGCTTCTGCGGCTGAGACGTGAATGGCTGTTGGGAAGACGTCGTTCGTGGACTGGCACATGTTCACGTGGTCGTTGGGATGAACGACCTTCTTGTCTCCCCTCTTCCCCCCTAGGAGCTCGATGGCTCTGTTGGCAATGACCTCGTTCATGTTCATGTTTGTCATGGTCCCGCTTCCAGTTTGAAACACGTCTAGGACAAACTGGTCGTAGAGGGCTCCTTCACTGACTTCCTTGGCCGCGGAAACGACTGCTTCGCCTTTTTTCGGGTCCAGTAGTCCGAGCTGTATGTTGGCCTTCGCAGCCGCCAGCTTGACAAGGGCGAGTGCGCGGATGAATTCTCTCTGGAACCGCAGCCCAGAAATGGGAAAGTTCTCTATTCCACGCACTGTCTGAGCGCCATAATAGGCGGAGCTGGGAACCTTCACCTCTCCCATCGTGTCGGTTTCAACCCGGTATTCTTCGATGACCATGCCGAAACAACCTGCTGAAGACTGGGGTCTGGAACGGGATAAAAAACCTCTATCACTTCATACAATACTCTAGTTAGTTCACGCTTGTTTCGAGACAGCTTTACCCTCCTCTTCCCTCTAACTAGCGTAATATCAGTACACGCGGATCCGAGCGTTGATTTCCGTCAAGAGAATTCACCGGAATAGACTCGAACTGCGACGGCAGGTCCAGCTGGTCAGAGCCATTCTCGAAGAAGCGGCGGAAGAGAAGAGCAAGCGACTCCTCAGGAAATAACACCTAGGTCGAGGACCCGTCAGAAAGGGTCCTTTTACATAGCCGCGAGACCGGGCGGACTGCTGAGTCAGAATTGAAACTCGTCAGGTTTCAACAAAAGCCGTTCGAGAGCAGAATCGGAGTCATGGTAGATAGCTCCCACATTTCCGAGCTGACCGTCGCGAAAGGTTCGCAGGAACCAATCCTCGACTTTCTGAAGGACCCTAAAGCGCACGGGAAGGCATCGGCAGCATCAGAAGCAGGCCTGGACCTTGTTCGGAACGGCAAACCGACCAAGAACGGTCCCGTCTACAAGCTTGAGGAGGTAACATTTCTCCCTCCGGTTAGTAGGCCTTCTAAGATTATCTGCATGGGGGGAAACTTCTCCGACCACCTCTCAGAAGGCGGAACCTCTCTTCCTCCCTTCCCAATATCCTTCCTGAAGGCGCCCACGTCCCTCGTTGGTCATAGGGGCCCAGTTGTCTACCCTCGACAGGTCAAACTGCTCGATTATGAGGTGGAACTGGCGACTGTCATCGGGAGAAGATGCAAGAACATTCCCAAGGACGAGGCGTTACAGTACGTTGCAGGCTTTTCCATATTCAACGATATCAGCGCCCGGGACATACAGTTCGCCGAGATGAAACGCGGCTTTTGCAACATGGGGAAGAACTTTGACACTTTCGCGCCTATGGGTCCCTTCCTCGTTACGCCTGACCAAGCTGGGGACCCGGACGACTTGGAGATGGAGTTGCGGGTTAACGGCCAGACGCGTCAGTTGTCCAGCACGAAGAAGATGGTTTTCAAGGTCAGACAACTGGTGGAGTTCTTCTCTTCCATGACCCTGGAACCGGGAGACGTCATAACCTCCGGAACACCCTCCGGGGTAGCGATCTACAGGAAACCCGACAAAGACCCCTTCTTGCTAAGGCCCGGAGACGCTATCGAGTCTAGGATATCGAACCTGGGACGCTTGCAAAATACTGTTGTTGTGGAAACTCCCCTAGCAGAGTTGAAGCTTAGAACAGTTTCAGGTTCTACTGCCGCGTCTGTACCCGTGAGGAGCTAAAGCCTTTCGATATTGAAGGGATTATGGCCTCGGGCAGCCGGGACTCGGACCTCGTCGGTGTCCGGTAAGCTTCCCAACCAAGCTTGACAATATGCGTCAGTATGGCAGAGAAAGTAGGCTTAGGCGCCTCCATCCTGTCATAGTACCTCTTCATTTCCTCTAGGAGGTCTCTGGGAATCCTTATGGAATACGGGAGTGTCGCGGTCACAGGTCCATCACACTACACTACACTACGTGCTTTACAGTTCAGCACGTGAAACTGTAATTGGTGATGGTGTAACTGCCGTGCTTAAGCGCGGGTAACAGATACTGAGCTGGCTGAGGTGAAATGGATGAATCAGTCGGAAGTTAGGAAGTTCCTGGACGAAAACGTCGTAGGACAACTTCGCAACGGGCTCTTCTTCGAAGCATCAGTCACGAAGAGAAACGGAAAACCAACCGTCGTCGAAAATAGCGAGGACGGGGTCATAGACTCCTCTGAGATCAAGTGGCTGACAACAGCCCAGAGGTATTGCTGATTCAGGTACTGGGGAAAGTCCAGCGGGTCGCAGCGCCAGAGAACTCGTCAGCCGCCTCTACGAAACCGAAGACCGAGATAGGGCGGACAGCGTATATCGGACCAAGTTTCGGGTCAAGCTCCGACTTGTCCTTCCTGCTATACTCGCTCAAGACCCGTTTCGGAACAGCAGAAGCCCTAGTCTTGCTAGCAATGCCTTCTGCGATGACCGCCTTGTCAGCGCGCTCTGTGCAGACCGCGCATCTAGGATTATTGGCAAGGTTCTGTGCCTTCCTAGAACGTCCTCCGGTGCTGAAGTAGAACGTGTCATCCACCCAGACACCCCAGACCGCCACCGCGTGAGGCCGGCCATCAGG
>DATBWE010000048.1:0-2156 GCA_036514975.1 Bathyarchaeia archaeon | reverse complement strand
TGCATTAGCAGGATTGGTTTATAGTATTTCGCCGGTGGCCTACGTTCATGCAAAATTAGGCGGGGGTGGGATTTGAATCCACGAACCCCTTCGGGACAGGCACCCTACAACGTAACGATGGTCATCCTTCCAACACTACTACCTAGGTCCGTTCAGTACGCCGTCATGCAAGAGAGTTGGCGAACTCACGGCCCGTCGCGAGCATTCTGCGGCTTAGATTCTACCTCGCGTAGGTTCTCGGAACTTCTAGGTCTCCCGTTCCCAACAGCGCCCTGTAACAGTTCAGCGTCACCCACTTGCTGGGCTTCATCAAATGCTCCACGTTGACAATCGTTCTCCTCCTCTTGACTCTCGTCTTTCCTTTCCACTCTCTTAGCCAGTCTCCCTCCAACAACCATTTGCCTTCAGGCGTCTTCTTCGAAAGGACCAAGTGAACCCCGTCTCTAACTCTCTCATCGTCACCATAGCCAAGCTTCGCGAGGACCCGCAGGCCGTGTAACGCATCGTAATAGTAGTACATTGGAAAGTGGAACTTTGTGGTTTGTTCTCCCCAGAACTTTGTCGGCCAGAACTCTGTTGGCCTCCAGTCATTATGATCTGACTTGTAGACGTGGTGCATTAACAGAAACTCTGCCCCACGTTCTATCGAACCTTTCATCTTTCTTGTCCATCGTGGCCGTGGAATCTCCGAATAGGCCCACAATGGTTCGATTGTGGACATGAACGAGCTATGCCTGACCTGTCGTCGTGGATAGTCGCAGTTCCAGCCTCCATCCTCCTGCTGGTGCTCAGGCATCCACTCGATAGCCCTACGGACCCGAGGGTCTTCCCCATAGCCGAAAACAATCAGCGTCCGAATCATGTTCCCCGTCAGACAAGGCTCTTCTTCCATCCTCACCTTCTTCTCCCGGTTGCTCGGACAGGAGAAGGCCCCGTTATCCATCTGGTGAAGTCCCAAGAACCACTCGCATGCTGTCTTGATCTGTGGCTGCTGTGCCACTCTCATCTCCCCTAGAAGGGTTAGCGGCCATACAGTTGCAGTAAACTTGGGCCTGTAGCACGTATTCTCCGGGGGCCAGTAGCCCTCACTTGTTTGGGCGCTGAGGAGCTTTTTGACGGGCTGGTATGATGGGATTTTCTTCCTCGTGGATACGACTTCTTTGCTGTCAGATGGATGTTGGAGAATATCTGTCAGGGTGTGGAGTCTGACCGGTGGGTCTTCCGGCTCAAGGAGCCAGCCTAAAGCTTCAGCCTTCAATTAGGAACATCGATTCGAATTGTTGCGTGAATTATCAAGGTTCCTGTCGCTGAACATTCAGAACCTTGACGCCTCTGTTGGCCTCGATAGGCACCATGGGAGGGAAAGCAGGTTGAAAAGGGAATGGGGAAAGGTCTTGCTAACGAGGGAGCGCCGCTTTCCGATGGAGGTTGATTCCTGATGCCTGAAAATCGACCGGGTTGCTGACATCTATGATGTTACGAGAAAACGGTCCGATGAAACGATGGGACCCGCGATAGAAGCGGTAGAGACAGGATTTGAGATGTTGAACCTAGTGTCGAGAAGGGCTTGAGTATCTGACTAGAGCTAAGCAGGATGGTATTGGCGGAGTTTCGGGTCTTTAGTCGACAGTTTGGTCCTTCTTGTCGTTGTCTTGCCGGCGGGCCCACGGTGGGTTCGTCTCCCATGCGGGTTTCATTTCGCGAGCCTTGTCCTTGTTGAGGACTATCTGTTTCAGTTCCGCAACCTCCTTTTCCAAAGACTCTAGGGTCATACTTCGAAGAACCTGGTCCTTATACCATAACAGCTGGCCGGCTAGCTTCACCCACTTTGACCGTTCTTTGGATGGTGTGTAGTGCGATTTCGCCCGCTTCCTTGCCTCCTCGATAAGCTCCCTTAGAGTCTCTAGATGCTGGGCTCTCTCGGCCTGGCGAAACCTAACCACTTCCTCGTATTGAGGTGTTCTCTCAGTTGACAGCTATCTCCGCCGTGCCAGTCGAATGGGCAGAGAGTTGGATATTGCTCTGAGAGATGGCAGAGCGGAAAAGTGAAACTAAGACCCTGTCGCCCTCTTCAGAGCTAGGCGCCACTCAGCTTTCGAGGTGTGCTAAACTCTATGCTATCTCCGTCACGAAGGTCCAACGACTGCCGTAGGTTG
>DATBWE010000047.1:0-3140 GCA_036514975.1 Bathyarchaeia archaeon | reverse complement strand
TGGTGGAAAGAACCCTTGACGCAAGCATATTCGCACGGGAGGAAGAGGTCAGAAAATGGTTCAGCTGGAATGGCGAGCTTTTGAAAGCAAAGGACAAACTTGTCGCCAAAGGCGTAATTATTAGGGCAGGGCCGTTCTTGTTTGCCCCGCGGGTCTCTGCATCGTCTAAGCTCGGGACGAGAAGAACCCTTTAGGCTAGTTCCAGCATTCGCTGGATTGCAAGCCTGGCCCTGTCAGCTGTTTCTCGCGGGACCCGTACCTCGTAGACCATATTCCTCAACGAGTCTGCAACCTTCTCCAATGTTATCATTTTCATGTACTGGCAAACAGCGTCCTCCTTCATCGGTAGGAATAATTTTCCCGGGCTCTCTTTCCTCATACGGTGAAGAATACCCGTTTCCGTGGCCACTACGAACTTGTCGGCCTGGGACTGGCGGGCGTGCCTCACCATTCCCTCGGTAGAGAAGACGTGCGTCATTTGGGGGTTGAAGTCTCCCTTCTCGGCGAAATACATGAACTGCGTCACACAACCGCACTCCGGATGAATCAAAAACTCTGCGTCTGGATACTCTGAAAGCTTCTGGTTAGCAACGTCCGGGGTTATGCCTGCGTGGACATGGCACTCTCCAGGCCATATCTCAATCTCCCGCCCTGTCTTCTCCTTGACATACGCCCCCAAGAACAGGTCCGGCAGGAAGAGAACCTTCCGGTCTGGTGGAATGCTGTTGACTACTTTGACGGCGTTGCTGCTGGTGCAGACGTAGTCGCTTTCGGCCTTGACCTCGGCAGTGGTGTTGATGTACGACACCACCGCGGCATCAGGATGCTCTTTCTTCCAGGCTCGCAGCTGGTCAGCGTTGATCGTGGCAGCGAGAGAGCAGCCCGCATCCAAGTCCGGTATGAGAACCCGTTTGTTCGGAGACACTATCGAGGCGGTTTCGGCCATGAAATGAACCCCGCAGAAGACTATGACGTCCGCCGGTGTTCTGGCTGCGGCCTGGGACAGCCCGAGAGAATCTCCGACGAAGTCGGCAATATCCTGAACCTCAGGAACCTGGTAGTTGTGAGAGAGAATGACAGCGTTCTTTTCCTTCTTCAGCCTCAGAACCTCCTCTGCCAGTTCTCGGTGTCCGTTGAACTGGAGGCTCTGGGCCACGGGAAATCGCAATAGAAACGGTATCTGGCTTCGTTAAAACATTGCCCTGAGAGAAACAGAAGCCGTTTCGAGATCTCCCCTATTCGAGTACAGCGAGAGCATCTTTTATCCGGACCAGACAGCCGTCTGGCCGAACCTGCTTGATTGCCAAGCAGACCTACAAGGGTCCTGATGACCGCGCCTATGATTGGGTTGATGTGGAGAGCGGGTCTGTCGACGAGATTTCCCAGACCTGCCACGATTTCAGGGTCCACCCGCTATGCATAGAGACGATTCTAGAGGGCGGGGAGAGGCCCCGTATACAGGACTTTGACGATTATAGTTTCATAATTCTTCAGCCCCTAACCTCCACCACCGGCGACCAGGACTTTGGTGAGCTCTATGTTATCCTCTCCAAGAAGTGGGTCCTGACATTCCATAAAGACCGGCTGAAGGAGATCGAAGACCTTCGCAAGGCAATGGCGTCGGGCTCCAAGGCCGTAACCCAGGGTCCTGACTTTCTCTTCTACAGTATCCTAAGCCGGACCCTTGAGTCCTACTATGAGATGACTGATAGGTTCGAAGGGAAGCTGGAAGTCCTTGAGGAAAGAATCTCCGGGCCCTCGCCCGAGCCTGTTCTAGACCGGATGATGCATATCAGACGCGACGTTGTCTCCGCCCGTAGAATCCTCTCGTACACTCGCGAGGTTGTAGCAACGATGCTGCGCGAAGACTTCTACGACCTTAACGATGAGGACGAGCGGTACTACCGGGACGCCCACTTCCAGCTTTCACACCTGCTGGAGACGACAGAGACCTTTCGGGAATTTCTCTCGGACCTGAGAGACGCGTACATGAGTTCTGTCTCGCTCAGCCTCAACGAGGTGATGAAGACCCTCACAATGGTCGGGACGATCGCCTTACCCCTCTTAGTTGTCTCCGGAATCTACGGCATGAACCTCCAAGGACTGCCTCCGTCCTCGGATAACCCGTATGGGAGCCTCATCGTTGTCCTACTGATGATCATGTTCAGCCTCTCACTCGGACTGTACTTCAGAAAGAAACACTGGATCTAGAAACCGACGTTATCCCATAATCTATGCTACCGTAAACGCTCTAGTATGATGGAGGGTACGACCTTGGTCACTCCGTCGATAGCGGCTACGCTGTCGATAATGCGTGAAAGGGACCCGCTGTCCTTCGTCCATACGACCACATAGAAATCATGGCCCCCTGAGGTGCTGAACACCATCGCTGCCTCAGGCATTGCAACTAGTTCTCTCCCGACGCCAATCAGCTTAGAAGGATCCGCGTCCACTCCGACCTGGGCATTTAGTTTCAGCCCCATCCTTTCCGTATCGACCTCAACCATGACCCTTCTAATCACCCCCGTCCTTCGGAGGGCTAGGACCCTCTTTCTAACTGTGGACTCGTTCAGCCCGAGCTTCTCCGCCATCTCCCTATAGGTGAGGTCAGCGTCCCGAGAGAGAAGGTCTATTATTCTATCATCGGCACTCTCGAGCTGCGCGGTTCTCTCTTTCCCGTCCTTCGATGCCAAGGGTCCCAAACTCCTTCCCGGCTACTTCAGCCTCTCCAGCACAAAATTCGGCATGACCCTGACGACGCCTTGGATGGAGCTAACCTGGTCCACAATTCTCGCTATCGTCTCTCTGCTCCTGGCCCAGACTATTACCTGAAAGTCGTTTTCGCCTGAGGTGCTGAAAACAAACCTGGCCTCTGGAATTGCCGCGAGCTTACTGCCAACCTCCATGATCTTCGACGGGTCCGCGTCAATGCCCAGCATGACGTTGGACTTGTACCCCAGTTTTACAGCGTCAACGTCCACGATAAACCTCCTGATTATCCCCTTCTTCCTAAGGGCTAGGATCCTCTTCCTCACGGTTGACTCGTTGAGCTGAAGCCTCGCCCCTAGCTCTCGGTAACTGAGCTCGGCGTTCTCTTGGAGAAGCGCTATTATCCTGTCGTCGGTCTCTTCCGGCAGAAA
>DATBWE010000046.1:0-3180 GCA_036514975.1 Bathyarchaeia archaeon | reverse complement strand
AAGGTCCCCACGACCACGGCGAACCCTGCCGTGGGCGCTCTGGAGTCTGTTGAAAAATTCCTTCAGAAAAGCGGGGTCGCCCCCCATGGTATCAGAGCAGTAGTCCACGCGACGACCCTAGCGTCGAACACGCTTCTCCAGGGCAGGGATACTAAGACCGGGCTGATAACGACCGAGGGCTTTCGTGACGTTCTTGAGATTGGCCGCCAGAACCGGCCCGAACTGTACAACCTCCAAGTAGAACGACTGCCCCCCCTGGTTCCCAGGCGCCATCGTTTCGAGATCCCTGAGAGAACCGGCCACGATGGGAAAATTCTCCACCCCATCGACCGACCCCAAGTCCGGAAGGTAGCTAGGAAACTTCGACGGTTGAAGATGAAGAGTGTAGCTATCTGTTTCCTGCATTCCTACGCGAACCCGCGGCACGAGAGGGCTGCCGCGGAGATCGTTCGAGACGAGCTTCCCCTGGCCCATGTTTCCGTCTCATCGGAACTACTTCCAGAGTTTCGAGAGTACGAGAGGACGAGCACGACGGTTGTGAACGCCGACCTCCAACCCGTGATTTCGAAATATCTTGCGGACCTGAAAGAGGGATTGGTAAAGCTGCGAGTGCGTGCTCCGCTTTTCGTCATGCAGTCAAACAGCGGAACAATCCTCTCACGTCAGGCGGCCCGCGAGCCCGCTCGAATCATCGAGTCGGGACCAGTGGCCGGCGCAGTGGCATCTCGCTACTACGGCAAACACCCTGGTGGAATCATGTCAATCGATGTTGGCGGGACCACGTCCAAAGCCGGAGTCTGGTCGAGCGACAGGTTCGCAGTTACAACTGACTATGAAGTGGGTGGGCGACTGCATGGTGTCAGAACGCTGGAGGGTTCAGGATACCCGGTTCGTTTTCCTTTCGTTGACCTCGTAGAGGTTGGGACGGGAGGCGGAAGCTACGCGGCTGTCGACGAGGCCGGTGTAATGCATGTGGGGCCTGAGAGTGCTGGCGCGTCGCCCGGGCCCGCGTGCTATGGAAATGGTGGGACAAGGCCGACAGTGACAGATGCTAACCTGGTTCTTGGAAGGTTGAACCCCGAACATCTTCTCGGAGGAGAGTTGGAACTCAACGGGGAACTCGCGGAGAAGGCTCTGAGGGAGCATGTTGCCCAGCCGATGAAGACCTCGGTCTCGGACGCTGCGGTAGGAGTATTGAGGGTGGCGATCGCCAACATGGCGAGAGCCCTAACGGTAGCGAGTGTCGAGAGGGGACACGACCCGCGAGACATGGCGCTTGTCGCGTTTGGCGGCGCTGGCCCGATGCATGCTTGCGAGATCGCGCTGCAGATGGGAATACCGAGTGTCGTCGTCCCACCCGGAGCCGGCCTCCTGTCGAGCCTGGGGCTTCTGCTCTCTGAGCCCCTGCACGATTTTGTCAGGACAATGCTGGGACCCGCGGACCAGGCTAGCGTGTCTTCAATCGAGTCCGGTTTTCGTTCAATGGAGCGGAAGGGTAGAACGCTTCTGCGAGCCGAACGAGTTCGGGAGAGCGTCATGGTTTTTGAGAGGTCCTTCGACATGCGCTACCGAGGACAGGCCTACGAGCTGTCGGTTAGGGTTCCAGAGAAGACTGTTGACCGTGGACTGGTCCAGGAAGCTGTACGTTCCTTTCACCGTATCCACAGGGAAATGTATGGATATTCTGACTCCGAGCTCGAGGTGGAAGTTGTTAACCTCAGGGTTTACTGCAGGGGTACCTTTAGGCCGCTCGAGCTGGAGGTTGGGAGGCCTGTTGGGAGACGTGTTTTGCCGGTGACACGCCGAGTAGTGTTCCTCGGTGGCAAATTTGTAGACGACTGTCCCATGTTCGACCGGCGGGAGATAGGACCCGGGTTGAAAGGTAAGGGTCCTTGTGTGGTTGAGGACTACGACTCGACTCTGATTATTCCTTCAGGATGCTCCTACGAGGTCGACCGGAAAGAGTCTTTCAGAATAGCCGTGTCTTCATGAGCCGGGCCTGGGTCAAGAATCTGTAACCGGGACGAGAGGGGGCCGGTACCGGCATGGACAAGTGCGACTGGTCGTGGATTGCTTTGACACTCAAAGAGTGTATGAAAAAAATGACCGACACATCAAACAGTCAATGGGGCGCTTTCACTCCAGTCATGCCGGCTTTCGTTCGACTGATAGCGAGCGTCGTCGTTCTGCTGGTCGTTAACGTCGTTGTACTAGGCTTTCCGGGAATCAACACGAACATAACGGGGACATCCGTATCCATTGCAAGCCTTACAGTCTTCTGTATCGGCCTGTTCGTGGCATTCATCGTCCTCAAATTCGGCACACAGCTGGCCACCGCGGCCTCGACCGCGTACAAGGCATACCGGACTTGGATACCGTTGCTGGCGTTCTTCTTCCAAATCGTGGCCATAGGAATACTGTACGCAGTGACCAACCCTCTCGCAGCTCCTTACTTCACAAGCACACCGTGGGCGATTCCGCTGATCTTCCTGCTGCTCGCACTACTCCCAACACTAAGAATGCTCACCACCTTCGTCAAGGCTTTCGAAGGACCCTCGCACAGTACAAGGCACAACCCGACAGACTAACCAGTCCCGACATACCCCCGGCCCCAGAACCCTTCAACGACCCAGACCGGCGTTTTTAGGCCGGCGTCAGAACCCTTCTCTTTCTTCTATGAAAGAAGACCACAGCCCCCAGAATGGCGACAACGGGAACGGCAACACTTGCAACCAAGACAGTTAGGACAAGCGGGTTCAACGCTGGGCTGCGTAAAGGTTCTGGCTGGACCAGCTGTAGAGCTATGCTAGCCCAGCCAGTGTCTAGGGCGTTTGACTGGGCTGAGAGACGACTGCTGTCCGCGAACCCTCCATCGGTGTTTTGGTTGGAGATTATGAAAGGGATCAACCTAGAGGCCTCTGCCTTCTTCCCATAGGCGTCTAGCGCTAGGGCAGTGAGAGAAGCTGCGTACACGTGGCCTCCCACGTCGCTTCCCGTAAAGTTCTCAGACACAGAATTGCCTAAGAAATCAAGCCCTCTTTCCAACCGTGTATCACTCGTTTCAACAAATGCTGCTCCTAGTGCGAGGACTGAGAGGGCTGTCAAGCTTACAGATTCCGGGGCGTGAGAATAGATGGGGTCAGAAGCTACCGTTTCAGTAAGATTGAAGCTGCCGTCAGG
>DATBWE010000045.1:0-2217 GCA_036514975.1 Bathyarchaeia archaeon | reverse complement strand
CTGGGACCCTGAACCGGTCCTCCTCCTTATCCAAGAGCAGCCTTTCCAGGTTCCCGTTCACCTTCATCGTAACAGGAACTGGCCAGACGCTTTTCTCCCGGGCGCCGGAGAGCAGGAACCGCTCCTGCTTCAGGACAAGCGCGCCATCCCTGTAGGATACGGTGATGACAGGGTAGCCTGGCTTTCGAACCCACTCGTTCATAATCCGTTTGACATGCGCGCCGGAAAACGTTTCGAGGCTGGTCCAGAGGTCGTTTCCGGTCGCGTTAGAGAACCGGTGGTTCTCAAGGTAGGTCCTGACCCCGTTTCGAAAGTTCTCAAGCCCCGTATACGCTTCAATCATTCGCAGCACGCTCCCTCCTTTACTGTAGCTTATCTCGTCAAAGATCTGCTCGATCTCGCTAGGATGGTTGATAGTCACCTCTATCGGATGGGTGCTCATCAGCGAGTCGCGAGACATGCCGGTCGACGTGTCAACGCGGACAAAGTCATGCCAGACCTTCCACTGGGGAAACTCGGCGTCAACCACCTTGTAGGCCATGAAGGTGGCGAAGCTCTCGTTAAGCCACAAGTCGTCCCACCATTTCATAGTGACAAGGTTTCCGAACCACATATGGGCAACCTCGTGCGCTATCACTTCGGCCACGAGCTTCTTGACCCGCAGGCTCGTGTTCTCATCGACGAGCAGGAGGACTTCCCGGAAGGTTATCGCGCCCCAGTTCTCCATCGCTCCCTGCGCGAACTCTGGGACTCCTATCAGGTGGAGCTTTGGCAGCTGGTAGGCTGAGCCGAAATACGTCTCATACCACCTAACAGATTCCTTGGCCACGTCCATTGCGAACTTGGTCTTCTGCGTCTTTCCAGGAGTCGTGGCGATTCTCAAATCTACAGAGCCAAGCTTGTCAGCTGCCTCGTCAAACTTCCCGACCCCTAAGTACAACAGGTAGGTGGACATTCTCGGAGTCTTCGGAAACACAACCGTCTTCCTGTCCCCGTCCGTCTTGGCAGATTCAGGGGGCATGTTGGATATGACGGACAGGTCAGGGTCTAGGCGGACTGTCAGCCGGAACTCGGCCTTGTAAGCCGGATGGTCTACACACGGGAGCAGGCGTCTGGCAGCGGCGGCCTCAAACTGTGTAGAGAGAACATACGTATCGCCAACCGGGGCCTTGTAAAGGCCAACTAGGGCATCTGAGACTTTTCCTTGATACTCAATCTCCAACTTTCCCGAGAAGGGTCCGGTCTTAACCACCAGGTCCTCGCCATTCTGGACATGCTGGAACTGCCTACCGTTGCTCTGAATCCCGAGAATTTCGAGCCCTAGACTGTTTAGCCCGACATCGCCCGTAGAATCTAGGTCGATAACCACTCTGCCATCGAACTTTAGGGCTTTGAAATCCAGGTCGAGGGATAGGTCGTATGATCTGACGTGCAAGACAGGGCCCGGGCTGTCCCTTGCTCGTTAAAGAGTTTGCTCGTATGGTGTAAATTTCTTGGCTAAATCTCACTCTCGCAAGGGGGCCCAGAGAATCGTGATCTTCTTCTCCTCAGCTGGGCCCTGATGGTCCATTGGGTCGCAGACGTAAACATTCCCCGGCGGCCCGGTGAACTTCTCCGTTTTGATGGCTTGTAGCATTCTGCCAAACTTTGCCCAAGCCTCCGGCAATCCCCGGTAGGACCCCTGGTACACATACCACGCCGTTTTCCCGTTTACACGCATCCAGTCTGGAAGAGGGCCGAGCTGCAGCAGTCTGTTTGCATGACGGTCGTATTCTCGATGGACCTCACTACAGCCTGTCAATGTCATCGCCGCTCGTGGCAGCAGGGCTTGTCAAAAATGTTCTTGGGATTGCCAGGCCGGGATTTGGGTTAGCCCTTCGCGCCTCCTCCACCGGACCGTCCTCCTCCAAAGCCCTTCCGTCTGAGAACGCTCCCAATCAAGACGATGCTCCGCCCGCCTGTGAGGACAGCGATGGCGATGAAGATGATGACAGCCACGGCCACGACTCGCCAGTCGATCTCGAAAAGGGACGGTATTCCGAGCGGGCTTCCCCCCGGCGGCGCGTAATTGTCCACGATCTCCTGCCCGATGGCAAGGGTCGCGTCGTAGATTCCGCCGTAGAGGTCGCCGGTCTCGAATCCCACCGACAATGTGGCCCTGCCGATGCTTCCGACTTTCGCATCATTCAGAACACCCTCCAGGCCATAACCCACCTC
>DATBWE010000044.1:0-2818 GCA_036514975.1 Bathyarchaeia archaeon | reverse complement strand
CCGTTGGTGTCAGGGACGAAAGTTAGCTGGAACTGCGTATACGAGGGCGCGGTGAAAGTTTGGTTCCAGGCAAGGTAGAACTGGTTCAGGTAGGCTAGAGCAATGGACCGGTATGGTTGCGCTGTCAGAGCCTCTACCGTTGGCCAAGCCGTCTGGTTAGCTTGCTGATTGTACTGTGATACTTGGGCGAGTGTGGGGTTCGCGGGCCCGTTGAGGACGAGGTTTCGCCAGATGCTCACGTAGGTCGCGGGTATTCCGAGCTCCAGCCAGGTGGCCAGCTCGGTGGTGCTTTTCATCTGGTAGAGCTGGAGGTGTGTAACGCTGGTATAGCCGAGTAATAGTTGGTAGTAAAGGTCGTAGACGGCGGTAATGTTGCTGAGATTGTCTAGCGTACGGTCGTTTTGGAGGGTCCGGTTGAGGGCGAGTGTGAAGTCTCGGACATCGTCGCCTCGAACGTCGCTATCGGTTATCACGACGACTCCGCTGGCGCCCTCGTCGATTCCGAACTCTTGGCTAACTATCTGTCTTGCCTGGTTCGACTCGCTGTCCGGAGGGTTGAGGTCGGTGTCGCTGTAGACGATCACGTTCTGTATCTGGAGAATAGCTGGGATGCTGGCCGCTAGGGCGATGATCCAGACTATGAATACGGCCTTGTGACGCCTAATGATAAGCCGGGCTAGCCTTTGGAATAGCAGATTGCGCCCTCTCCAGGGGGATGATGAAACGGCTGGCCGACGCTCTGGCGGCCATAAAGGGGTGATGTAACCCCGAAGGAGCCGGAACGTCGAGTGAGAACTCTGGCGAACCGTCTCGTGTTGTTGTCTGGAATAACCTGTTCCTAGAGAGGGGTGAATGCTGCTCGGGGAGATTCTAGCTTGTTGCCTTGTTTGTCTTCCTGAGAGCGAGGAAAAGGAGCAGGGCTAATGGGGCTATTGTAGCTGAGGCGTAGAGCATACTCTCGGCAAGCGACGTGAACCCCACGAGGGTCCCTGCAAGTACCACGGATATCATGAGCATCATCAAGAGAAAGCCCATTGCGATAGATACCCATTTGACCGCGTCTGTCTGCGGCTTTCCTATCATCTAGGACCACCATGAAAAGGGCGCGGGGAAGACGTTTCCGAAAGATTCCACGTTCAGGTTGTTGTATGGGATTAGCACTACCAGTACGACGAATGTCGCTATGACTACGGCGGGCAGGAGTATCAGGAAGAGTCGGAGGAAGCGTGCGAGCATCTTCCACCAGTCGTACCCGTGTGGATTCGGGTTCAGGCCTGCTTTGCCTATCTGCGGGACGATTCTCGTCTCGAACCCGAGGATGAAGACGAATACTATGAGGAACCATCCTATCAGGTTGGTCAAGGGAACTCCGATAAGGTACACGGAGGGATGCGTCCATCTCCAGAGGCCGGTCGCTACTGCGACGGGGTCTAGGAGAAGGTCAATGTTCAGGCTTATGAGTGCAGTCATTAGGCTTCGCGTTAGCGGGCTTCTTCCGGGCAGTAGAGTGTCTGTGAGGATGTAGGAGCATATTGTCATGACGAACCAGCCGAGTATTATCCATAGGGGAACAACCCCGACCCACACCATGTAGCCTGGGAAGCTGCCTGTTGAGTAGGCGTAGTAGTCGTACCCGCCGTTGAGCACGATGAAGTTCTCGATGATTATTGTCCAGATTGTGGCTCCGACCAAGAGGAGTTGTGTGGTCTGCATACCGAACCGTTTACTGGATGCGTAGAGTGAAATTGCGAAGAGCACGTAGAAGCCTACCTCGATGCCGAGGGCGAAGATGGGTGAGAGGACCATTATCGAAACCCCTCGTCTAGATGACTGGAGCGGTGGAGATCATTATGCCCTGTGGCGTTAGCTCGTAGTAGTATGCTCTGGGGGGAAGCGGAAGCTTGCCGAGCTTGACCACTCTTAGCGTGCCCCGCCTTGCAAAGGTCTCGGCGGCGTGTCTGTTGATTTCGACCACCACGTCGGCAAAACTGACTAGCGCATTCTGTATTGTTTCGTCGAGGACGTTGGTGTGAAACGTGGCGCATCCTATCGCTTTCGCGAACCGGGTCGCGTACTTCAGGACCTGGCCGAACTGGAATACTTTCTTAGGCTCCTCCATCAAGAAGAACGGTGTCAAGGAATCCATCACCACTAGCTGCTTCTTCCCCAAGTGTTTGAGGGTGAAGCTTCTGCCCTGCGCTATGAGGTCTGAAAACTTGAACCCGATATCCGCCACCTTTTCAGGCTCCTCGGAAGGATACGCTTCTGCGAGCCTTTCGACACCCAGGGCAAACATGTCGATGAGGGCCAGCTTTCCCTCCTCGAGGGCCTCTTCCACGCCGGGACCCAGGGACACGAGGCTTTCCCTCAGGTCGTCGGCGGACTCGTCAATCGAATAGTATAGGACGCGGAAGTCTTTCCGGAGCATGTTCACTGCGATCTGTTTTGCGAATAGTGATTTTCCGCTTCCCATGTTTCCGATCAGGCCTACGGCTGAGGGACGCGGGAGGCCTCCGCCGAGTATTGTGTCGAGAACGTTGATCCCGGTCGGTTCCAGCAGGGTCATTTGTCCGAACGGAAAGCTGGCTCCACCGGCAATTTAAGGCACGTTATACCTTACTGTGAATGAAGGGGTAGCTTTCGATTTCTGACGCGCAGGGTTTGTGGCGACAATTCTGAAAGGGTGAATCTAGCGTGAAGAGTTCCGGACACGAAGAGGAGGATTCTGGGACCAGAATCGGCATAGATATTGGCGGAACCTTCACCGACCTAGTCGCTTACGATGGTTTTGGGAAAGTGTGGAGGGTCAAGGTCCCAA
>DATBWE010000043.1:0-3950 GCA_036514975.1 Bathyarchaeia archaeon | reverse complement strand
TCTTAGTTCTCTGGCGAGTCCGGTGGAACAGTTGTAGGAGTGATGACGACCTTTGCCCCAAAGGCTCTCAGCAAGTTTCTCTTCTCCTCGCTCATCTTATCAGGCATTACGAAAATCATCTTGTAACCTTTAACCGCCGCGACAATCGCCAGCCCCATTCCGGTATTTCCTGATGTCGGTTCGATAATCGTGGCTCCGGGCTTTAGGAGACCCTTTGCTTCTGCATCCTCGACCATAGAAATCCCAATGCGGTCCTTAACGCTCCCGCCAGGGTTCAGGTTCTCGAGCTTGGCCAGAAGGGTCGCTCTCAAACCGTGCGAGACCTTGCTGAGCCTTACCAATGGTGTTTTTCCGACAACGTCCAGGATAGTGTTTTTGACATCCATGGAAGGAACCCGGATAATGCTCCTCTAGGTTCCGCTTATCAGAATTCGGACCCTTGCGCTATACCCTAGAATCGTGACCCGATCTTGTCGTACAGGACAAAATAGGCCACGGAGACGAACACGAAGGTCATGAATATTCCAAGCGCCAGCAGTCCATACGCCCGGCCGGGCTTGTAGGCGTACCTGGTGCTCATGAATATCGAGTAGAGACCTGTCAGTCCGAACCCGTAGAGCACCACGGCCAGCACAGCCTCCTGAGGAGTCTGGTCGTTAATGTCTCCGGGGCACACGAATGTCAGACCTGTCTGTCGCTCGACGAGTCCCTGGACGCAGCGTCCTGACCCAACGAGGACGAACAGTGCCCCTGCCAGCACAAAAATTGTGAACCCGAGTATGAGGAACGACGCGATAGGCAGGAGCGGCCGGCTGGACCCTGGCGCGAGCTTGACGAAGCTCATTCTGAAGGCGAGGTTGTTTAGCCTCCGTTTCAGCTTCCAGAGACTTTTCCTCAAGCCTGACATTGTGGGAACACTACCAGCCGTGTCGAGTTCTCGGGGCTGCAGAGGCGTGGTCGCCGATTATAAGCCCTGCTTTCCCATGGCTTCAAGGACTGTTTTAATACCCGTACGAGGAATCAGCACTCCGACTGCCGAGGATTTCACTTGTCACCACAGCGCATTCAGTGCTCCAAGTGCGGCGAAATCCTCTACACGGGCCTAGAGCTGGAAACACCCAGCGAAATCATTCAGCGAAACGGAGGCTACTGCCCGAAATGCGGCAAGAAGCTAGGGTTTGAAACAGAGAACCTCAAGATCGCGCCGTCCGTGCCGGGACCCCCGTCCTAAGGCACTTCTCATCGTGCTTTTCTACTCAGAACTCTATTCGTCCACTCTCTGATCGTGATGGGTAAGAAGACCCAAGTCTACGAATATCACAGAAAGCATGGCAACATTGTCGACTATGCGGGGTTCGACCTTCCAGTCTGGTTTGAAGGCATCCTCCCAGAATGTAGGGCTGTGAGAACACACGCCGGCATCTTCGACGTGTCGCATATGGGCAGGGTCATTGTCGACGGGCCGGACGCTGGGGCTTTCCTTGACCATCTGACCACCAACGACGTCTCAGCCCTAGCTGTTGGACGAGGCCAGTACTCGCTCCTCTGCAACCAGAACGGGGGAATAATCGACGACATCACCGTCTTCAGGCTAGGCGGTACAAAGTTTCTGGTGGTTTACAATGCAGGCAACAGGGGCAAGGACTGGGACTGGCTCCAGGCTCACCGGGCCCGGCGCAATGTGACCCTATCAGACGTGTCCGACAAAGTGGCCATGTTTGCAGTCCAAGGCCCGAGGGCCGGCGGCCTTCTCAGGGACGTGTCTGGAACAAGGCTGGAAGAGGTCGAAAAATACGGGACGGCCGATGTCACAGTCAACAATGTTAACTGCCTCATAACTCACAGCGGGTACACCGGCGAGGACGGATTTGAAATCTACGTCTGGAACACCAGCGTTCAAGACCCGGCCAAAGCCATGAGCGTATGGGAAACCCTCCTGGCAAAGGGACGAGAGTCGGGTCTGAGTCCTGCGGGACTGGGAGCAAGGGACGTGTTGCGGCTTGAGGCTGGCATGTGTCTTTACGGGAACGACATTGACGAGAACACCTTTCCCATAGAGGCCAGGCTCGGCTGGGTCATCTCGATGGAAAAGGACAGCTTCCCCGGGAAGGATTTGATTCTCAAGATGAAACAAGCCGGCCCAAGCCGGGTCAGAGTCGGTTTCAGGATCAGGAAGAAGGGCATACCCCGCCAGGGGCAGGACATCAGGTCCAACGAGGAAACCGTGGGCAAGGTGACGAGCGGGACTTTCTCTCCAACCCTGGACGTTGGGATAGGCATGGGCTTTGTCCGGCCTGCGTATTCACGGCCAGGTGAACGCGTAAGCATCAGGATTAGAGACCGGGATGTGGCCGCGGAAGTCGTCAGGCTCCCCTTTTACCAGCGGCGTTCACAAGATGGCCTTGTGGTGTTTGGCGAGGAGATGGGTTTGAAGGCCTTCCGGTCCAGACAGAGGCACTGAAGCCCCTCATAGGTCCCCTTTCCTAAATACTCTGCACGAATAGTGCCCTTCTGTTCTGCGAGATTATCCTCGTCCCAAGCAGGTGCTTTCAGGTAGCCGGGGACAGCCCCGTACTGCCTATAACATGCCGATAACCGGGGACGGGCGTGCGGACCTCCGGCCTGGTCCTTGATCAGGAAGCCGGGGGTTCTCAACTTTGTAGCCCTGGTTTCCGGTGGAGCTTCTGAAGCGACTACCCGGCCACAGAGTAGTCCCGTGCTCTCAGCCTGTCGCAGTCATGGCGTGAGGCGTGTTTTTCGCAAAAGTCTTTCATGCAGTGCGGACAGTTCTCCACTGCAAAAATCTGGCAGTCGGAGCAGACTGCTCCCCAGACTAGTGCCAAACAGAGCCTTCCTTGTAAGGTCCCGGGCCTATTCGGGATGACTAAAAGAGCATTTGGACGTTTTTTACTCAAAAAGATAGTCTAAGACTGCCCGGTGATGCCATGAACCAGACAATAACGCACTGTTCGGGGAATAAGACTAACAGTTCTACCGGCGGGGCTTCTCCTTCTTCCCCCTTACCAACGCGTCAAGGCTAACGCCGTTAACGGTGAACACCTTGTACCGCGTCCCCGGCAAATCGCCGTAAGCTTTACCCTCAGCGCCGCCGATGCCCTCAATCTGCACCTCATCATGCTCGTCAATAAAGTTCAGGGCGCCATCGCCAGGAAGGAAGGCGGTGACAACCTTTCCGTTTTTAATCAGCTGTGTCCTGACGCATTTCCGCACCGCGCTGTTGGGCTGGCGGCATTCCACGCCGACCTTCTCCAACACTATTCCCCTGCCTTGCGGTGCGCCCTGCAACGGGTCGGCCTTGTAGTCCAACCCCAGCATTCGACGCTTGAACGGCGGGTAAGCCCATCGAAAGTGTTTCCTTCGCTTTCCAAGCTTCCGGGCCGCGAAGAGTCCACGTGAGGCTTTTCCCAACTTTCCACCTATACGAGGAGCCAGAAGGGACACGGACACTCCCTATTAGGATTGACGACAAAGCCCACGCGGTAGGCCACATCGTAACCGAGCCTGAAGCCGGTGTCGACCGTCTTGAGCTTTCAGACTCTCATGCCCTCGGCCTCTGAAACGTTCCGCAGATGCGTCCCCCCATAAGCAATTGGCCGACAGCCCTCAATTGCAACCAACGATACCCCCGACTTGGAGAACTTCTCCTACACATTCTTGAACCCCTTCCAGCCGACAAAGCAGAAAATCGCGGGAAACAAGCCTGCACAGAAACCAGCCCCAAAAAGAGGGGAGTCTATCTGCGAAATTCTGCGACGCAAAAGAGGCCCTCAGGGACCCCGTGAAAACCCGGACAGTTTCACTCTAACGGAGGAAGCTACGCGACCACGACATGCCCAATGTCGAAATACCGCTTAACCAGCATCCGCGTCTTGTCAATCGTCCGCCCGTTCTTGCCAATAGCAATAGCCTTGTCGCGCCCATCAATCTCC
>DATBWE010000042.1:0-6521 GCA_036514975.1 Bathyarchaeia archaeon | reverse complement strand
GGGCGATGAACACGTTTGCGCCGACATCGGCGTAGCCCATGGAGAAGGAGCCGTACCATCCAATGTCCCTCTTCAGGGACTGTTCTTCTTCCTTCATCCTGGACCAATGCTTCTGCTTGATGGCTGGCGCGTTTGACTCTCTTATTTAACCCGCAAATCCGCCCACATGCACGCGGATGAACTTCAAGGGTTCAGGATGCGCGGCAGACCCCTGGCCCCTTCCGTAGAAACAGAGGCCTGTTTTGACCTCTCACCTTTTTATGGCTGCGAGTCAGAATTCGTTAATCTGAACAGGTGAGGCGTCGCAATAATGCGGGTAATCGCTGACCTACAGGTCCACAGCCCTTACAGCCGCGCGACCAGTCAGAACATGAACCTGCGGGATCTGGATCGATTTTCGAAGGTCAAAGGACTCGGAATAGTCGGAACCGGCGACTTCACTCACCCAGACTGGCGAAGAGAACTGTCCAGAAGTCTGGAGGAAGTTGCGGACTCGGGACTGTACCGTCTCAAGGGAACGCTATCCGTCTTCTTCATGGTAACAGGGGAGGTCAACACTACCTACGACTTCCAGGGCAAGTCAAGGCGAATCCACCATTGCATTTTGGCTCCATCCATCGAGTCGGCGGAAGCTGTCAGTAACAGGCTTTCCCGGTTCGGAACCCTTTCGAGTGATGGAAGGCCAACCCTACGAATGTCTTCTCCGGAGCTGGTGGATGAGACTCTTGAGGCCGATTCGAAAAGCGTGATCTTCCCTGCTCATGTCTGGACCCCGTGGTTCAGCGTTTTCGGGTCCAACAACGAGATTGACAAGATCGCAGACTGCTATCAGGACCGGTTGGAGAGGATCTTCGCGCTAGAAACAGGCATGTCTTCCGACCCCCCAATGAACTGGAGGCTCTCCCAACTAGACAGGTTCTGCTTGGTGTCAAACTCCGACGCCCATTCGGCCTGGCCCTGGAGGCTCGGCCGAGAGGCCAACGTCTTCGAACTGGAACAGCCGACGTACAACAGCGTAATCGGCGCAATACGTGACAAAGACCCGAAACGATTCCTGTTCACAATAGAGACCTCGCCAGAATATGGGAAGTATCACTGGACTGGGCATCGGGCTTGCCAAGTTTCTATGTCCGCTGAAGACGCGAGAAAAACGGGGGATCGATGCCCGAAGTGCGGAAAGACTATGACGAGAGGAGTCGAAGAGAGGGTCGACGAACTCGCCGACCGTTCCGCTGGCTTCGAGCCGAGGGAGCATATTGAGTACCGTCATCTGCTTCCCTTGTCAGAGATTATTGGAGTGTGTATTGGGGAGCAGAATCCGGGTTCGTCTAAGGTCTGGGAAACGTACAATGCTCTAATAGGGAAGTTTGGTTCTGAATACTCGGTTATGCTGGACGTGCCGGAGGCCCAGCTTGTTCAGGCAGCTGGAGCTGAACTCTCGCAAGCTATCCTAAAGGTTCGCCGGGATGAGGTTTTCGTGGAACCGGGGTATGACGGAGTGTATGGTAGAATCGACTTAGCTAAGAACCGGCCCGCAAAAAGCGCTTCAAGCTCGGTTGGCTTGGAGCAGTTTGTCTAGTTGGCCTTGAGCTTCAGCTTCTTTGGGAGATACTTGTCTACTATGTAGGTGAGCCCGTACCTGCTGAAGGCTTCCTGCTCGGATTTCTTCTGGATTTTCTTGAAGGTCTCTATTTCCCTCTGCCACAGGTCACCGGCATAGCGTTTGTCCTTTTCCAGCTCTACAAGACGCCTCTTATCCAAGTCCGTCAGAGGGTCGCTTGGGAGCTTGTAGTCTACGATATCCGTGGCCCATACGCCGCCCCAGATCGCGTCAGGGGTGTTCAGGTCACGGAGGTGTGCGGCATTAGCTGACCCGGAAATTATCACCATGGCGATGTGCATCCCCCATGGGTCTCCGTCGGTGAAGATGAAAACTGGCACGTCAAGTTCCTGGTTCAGGCGGCGGAGCAGGAAGCGGGTGGCGCGAGGTGCCTGACCAGCAGTGTGGACTAGGACCGCTTTGAATCGCTCGTGGACGCGTTCTTCGATGAACCTGGTGAACAGGCCTCCCTTCTCTATCGCGATGATCTTGTCTACTTTCCTTCGGTCGGGCCGGACGAACTCGGCTGTGGTTAAGGCAGGACCAATCAATACGCCGTCCGGGTGCGAGCTCAGGTTGAGCTGTCTGCCTTCGTACCCTGGTATCGTGTATTCGATCGTGAGGTCGCCGAATATGGCGCTTCTCTCTTCGGGGTATATGTTGAAGTCTTCACGTGAGAACGCGGTCACAGTTTCTAAATCTGTGATCAAGTTGTCACTCTCCTGTTGGTCTTGGAAGTCCATTTCGTACGCCTGAGCAGAATAGAATACGTCTCTCAGAGTGCTGGTCTTGTTCTGGCGCGTTAGCTCATCGGCAAACATGGCCGTCCAGAGCAGCTGTGTGAAGGGCCGTATGTGGCGTACGTTCCTGGCGCTACGCTTTACCATGCTTTTTCCTAGGATGTATTGCCTGGTCTTCTCGTCATATTCGATGTTGGAAACGGACCTGCTCGGCATCTTGAAGGCGGGGAATTCTTCCTTGAGCAGTTGACGGTAGGTTTGCTGCCCTAGTTCCTCAAGAGAAGCGAGAACCTTCTCTTTCCTCTCCTTAATCCGGCCCTTACTCTTCTTCCGCGCCATACTTCTTCACCTTCTGTATCAGACCGGTGACGCTTGGCACCTTCTTTTCCTTTGAGAGCCTGGTCGAGAAATCCGCCACCTTCGGCAGATATTTCCCGAAAACGTCCAGTTTTCTCTTCTCATGTTCGAGGTGTTCGCGTCTTGAGAGGTACAGTTTGAGGTTTCTTCCAGCTTCTCTGATCGCGTTGAGAATCTCATGTTCCACTTCAGGCCGGTCGGCTATGAACTCCTTGCCGACTGTCTTGTAGGGGATTTTTGTGCTGCACACATGAATGAAAACCGCGAGAGGGGTTTCACCGGGGAGAACCCTGTAGTTCCGCCAGTCAATCAGCGTATTCACAACCTTCCATGATACGTCACTGGCCTCGTCGAAGAGCAATGGAATCTTGTTCGCGAACCTGAAGAGGAGAATGCGCCCCTCAGTTGGGATTTGTTTTGAGGAGGCTAATCCCACTTCTACTATGAAGGGGAATCCGCCGTACGTGACTGGTTTTCTCTGGAGCGTACTGACAAAGGCGTTGCCGGCTTGTATCTCCTCTTCTGATATTCCAAGCTCCTTCTTTATCCCAGTCGCGAGTAGGTCTTCACCAAGCGGAGAGAGACAGGTCGGATCGGGAGAGAGGAACCCGTCGTAGCTCTTCATTCCGTTGACAAGTCTGACGATCTCGTCCGAGGTAAGTTTCTCGGGTTTCTTGTTCGGGGCCAGTTTGAGGTGCTCGAGAAACTTCTGCGCTATCCTGTCGCCGACTCGTTGGAAGTGTTTTCGGAGGAAGTGGTGGAGGCTTTTTGATTCTGTTAGCTTGATCATCCTCTGAACGGTTTCAACGTCTACCCCGTGAGGGTGGGGAGAGGTTTCTGTTGGAGCCGGAGGGACAGTCGTAGTTCCTCTTACGAATCTGTACAATCTCCCACGAGGATCAACAAATGTGATGTTTGCGTATGGCACGATTATCGCGGTCTGTTTCAGATAGTCGATAATCTTGGACATGGCACGCGAGTAGTCCGCTTCTGTCCTGAACTCAATTATCGTGCCTCTCCAGTGGTGCTTGTTTGAGTGGGTCTTGGTCTTCAAGACAGCAGGCTTGTTCTGTTGAATATCTATTGTCAGAACAACCTCTGTTATCTTGCTCTTTGTTCCCGTGCTAGACAGGATTCTGGCTTCGGAGTGTGTGGTAATCTGGCCGTAGAGGAGAGCCATCTTTCCCCCTAGCCCGAAGGTGCCCCTCGTCTGTCGAAGCTTGTACTTAGATCCGTAGAGTACCTGGCCGAAGGCCGAGGGAATTACTTGTCCGGGTATTCCTATTCCGTTATCTTCGATCCTGACCGCGTATGTTCCTGGTTCATCGATTGGGCCTGATTCGTGAGAGATTCGAATGTAGATGTCAGGTGGTACGCCTATGGTCTCGCATGCGTCAAGTGAGTTTTCTACGAGTTCTCTGACGGTGGAGTAGATGGACCTTGAGGGGCTTGTGAAGCCGGCGATGTCACGGTTGCGGTAGAAGAAGTCGGCCGCGCTAATCTCTTGGAAGACCTCGGCGACTGTCATGGACGACAGCCCGAGAGGTCGGCTTTGGTCATCGCTTTCCTGCTGCGCCAGGTGAGCCTTCCCACAGTCCTAAAGCCTTCTCCTTCTTAGCCTGCGCTCTTCTCCTTCTGAGGAATTTATAAACGGTGTCATGCTGTCTACCGCTGATCAGTTTCTCAAGGGCGTCCTTTGCGTTGGAGACTCCCTCGAAAGTGCCAATGATGGAGATTGTATGTCCGCTTACTGAGATGAGTGTTCCAGTCATTTCCTCTATGATTCTCCGGGTTTTTCCTTCGCTGCCTATGACCCGCCCGTCGACTCTTCGAATCTCCGACTCGTTCTTCCCGAAAAATTCATGCAGGTCGATTATTTCCAGAGTACTGTCTTCGTTGAACAGCGCGAAGGCGCGTTGTGGCGAGAAACCTCTCCCGATCGCTGTTACTAGGTCTTTGGCGCGAAGGGTGTTAGATGGGTCAGGCGCGTCCGGCCTTAGGCCGATATCGACTGAGCCGGATTCGCTGTCAATTAGCAAATCGACGTACAGTTTCCCCTCAATTACGGATTTCACGGAGCCCTTTGGTCCTACCAGGACCCCAATCCTGTCTCTAGGTATCATTGCTGCGGCTCTCGGTGTCGCCACTACTCTTTCTCTCCGATTATAGTCCTGTATGATAGGGTCCTCACATTGAGGTTTCTGAAATACCTATTCAGGTTGGCAATGTCTCGTTTGAGGAATGTTTGTGCTTCTGGATGTTCGGTAGGGACGGCCTGTCCGAAATCGAAAAGGACCGGATAGCCATCTGGTACCATGATGTTATACTCGCTGATATCCCCGTGGATTAGACGTGCTCCTGTGTAGAGCTTCTTTACCATTTCAGCTATTGTTCTGTACCAGTCGTTGGGGGATTGAAGTCTGACATCTTTGAGGAGCGGGGCGGGTACCCCGTTCGTTCCGATGAATTTCATTACAAGAACGTTGTTTTCGACGTGAAGTGGTTCAGGGACGTTGATCCCAGCGTCTCTTGCCAGCCGGAGGTTCCAGAATTCTTTGACTGCCCACTGGTCGACAAGGGAGATCGTGTCGTGAGGAATCTCCCTGAATCTCGGGTCTCCATGGAGGTATTTGAGACGGCCCTGTTTGAAAATGGCGGAGGTCGTGAGAAAGATTTTGACTGCTACGTCTCCACCGTTCGAGTCTTTTCCATGGTAGACTCTGCTTTCCTTGCCCGACTTTGCGACACCATGTATCTCCCCGAGCTTTCCGGTGTTAAGCATCTTGAGGACTGTCATTATTGTCCTGCGGTCAAAGACTTCCTCCAGGGACTCCGTGTCCTCGCTCCACTTTATTCGGACACGCCGTTCCCTGTCGTACCTTTCTTCTCTGCGCCTCAGTTTGTCGTCTATCTTGTCGCTCAGCGCGATCCCTCTGCTACAAATTCCAGTTAATCATATGGCACTCTGGCTCTCCGCGGTTCTTCTTGAAGTTGAAAGAGAACAGTTCCATTTCGCTATTTCGGAGTAGAAATGGTAAATTCATTGCCATCTACAAAGCAAAGCCCGATACTGTCAATATTCGAGCCTTTCTTAAACGATTGAAGCCGCTGCAAAGTCTTAAATCAACTCTGAAGCGTAAACCGGACCCTTTACAGCAGACGGTGAAACTTTGGCTGTAGAACAGAAGTTATTCGTAAGAAAAGCGACTGGGCTTGTTCGTGAAATTGGCTTCATCACTGCCATAATCATTGTAATCGCAAACGTGGTAGGACTCGGGTGGCAAAAGCGCGTTTTCCAGTTTACTGGGCTAGCCCCGCTCCCAGAGAACGAGTACATTGCGGGCATCACCCCGATGACTATGGCTTTCATCCTCGGAGGAATCGCCATTCTTTTGTCGGTCTTAGCCATCGCCGTCCTCACCGCCGCAATGCCCAGATCAGGCGGCGGTTACGTGGTCATTTCGAGAATCGTCGGGCCATTCTGGGGATTCACTGGAGCCTGGCTGGAGTTTCTTAGCATAGCTTGGTCATTTGGCATCATCGCCGTCGCAGTATTCGAAGGAATTTACCTCATCATGGGGCCTATCGCCTTCGGAATCGGCTTCACGATCCCTGTAGGAATACCTCGTGATGTGTTTCTCTTCGCGGTGGGACTATTGCTGGTCATTGCTTTCACAATAATTGGCGTGTTCGGGGTCAAGCTCACCGGCATGCTTCTTCAGGTAATGTTCTGGATCCCTGCGGTCCTTACATTCTTCGTGTTCGGACTCTTGGGCCAGGCTAACTCAACCACTATCACTGACGGACTCGCACGCCTATTCCCC
>DATBWE010000041.1:0-6117 GCA_036514975.1 Bathyarchaeia archaeon | reverse complement strand
AAACTGAATCTCCCACTGGTCTCCAGTCTTATGCAGAAAGTTCCCGTCTTCGTCCTCAAGGTCGACCGGAGCTCGCTGAGCGGAGCCTCTCCGAGGAGGCGCAGATGGATGTATGCGTCGGGAGCAATGGCCTCGATGGGTCTGCCGTGGATTATTGTCCCGAGCAGTTTCTCGCTGGGACCCTACTGGGTCGGGGTCTTCTTTGTGATGCTTGTCCTTGGAAATACGTTGTTCACCCTTTATTTCAGCCCGAAGACAGGAGACCTCTACCGGGCCAAGTTAGTGAAGGGATAGCCCTCTCTCTCAGCACAGTGAGGGTATAGTGCCTGCCCTTGCGTAAATCTTTGGAATCCGGATATTCCGGGTTGTGCTTGGCGGGAACAATCCTCATTAGCTCCCTTCGACGTGGAGTCGAGTGGTATTACGCTCATGAGGGGTCGAAACTATCGTTCTCCGAGGGGCCAGCCGTTCACGCGGCTGAAGTACATACGTGGAAGCCCGGCTGTGAAGGTTTCTAAATTCAACATGGGAGACCTAGCCCTCAGCTTCCCGTTCAAGGTCCACCTTCTTGCACGTGAGAGCGTGCAGATACGCCACAACGCCTTAGAATCGGCCCGTGTTTCGGCCAACAAGGTCCTGGTCGACAAGTACGGGGACACAGGCTACCGAATACATCTTCGGCCCTATCCGCACATTATTCTGCGGGAAAACAAGATGATTGCGACAGCAGGTGCAGACCGACTCCAGGAAGGAATGCGGCGTTCTTTTGGGAAACCTACCGGTAGAGCGGCCCGCGTCGACGACGGCCAGCCAATCATAACAATCGCGGTCAACAAGGATGGTGTTGAGACGGCCAAGAAGGCGTGCAAGGTAGCGTCGAGCAAGCTTCCCATGAAGACCAGAGTTATTGTAGAACAGGAAACAGCGGTGCAGCCCGTCGAGTCCGAAGCCGAAGCCGTAGTGGCCATTCCGGGAGCCTAGAGTTTCTTGGCAGATAGGTCAGACCCTGTAGTCCTCTGGCTTGAGAACGTACGAAAAGAGGACGTTCAGATTGTAGGGGGTAAGTGCGCAAACCTAGGAGAACTCACGGCCAAGGGCGTAAGGGTCCCACCTGGTTTCGCCGTAACCGCCGGAGCCTTCCGCCGATTTCTGGACGAAACAAGAATCGGCGAGGTTATTCACAAGACTCTTCGGAATTCTAACGGAACAAGGGACCCTAAGCTCTACGAGGAAGCCTCACAGGAAATCCGGAAAATCATAGAATCCGTCCCGATGCCTGCTGATATTGCCGACGAGGTCCGAAAGGCGTACCGAGAGCTCTCGAAGAAGACGGGTAGCGGAGAGGTTCTGGTTGCCGTAAGGTCGTCTGCTACGGGGGAAGACCTTCCTGACGCCTCTTTCGCGGGCCAGCAGGACACCTTCCTCAACGTGAAAGGCGAGGAACAGCTAGTACACTACGTCCGGAAGTGCTGGTCGAGCCTCTACACCCCGCGGGCGATATTCTACCGGGAAGAGAAGGGCTTCCCACATGAGAAAGTTCTCATCAGCGTTGGCATCCAGAAGATGGTCGAAGCCAAGTGCTCAGGGGTCGTTTTCACGCTCGACCCTGTGAACGGCGACCCGTCAAAGATAGTCATTGAGGCGACGTGGGGCCTCGGAGAAGCTTTAGTGGCCGGCCACGTGAGTCCTGACCGTTTCATCATTGACAAGGGAACTCTCCAGATTATTCACAAGGAGATCGTTCCCAAGAAGTTGGAGCATGTTCCTAACCGCGCGACCGGCCTGACCGTTCAGCAGGAAGTTCCGCTGGAGCGGCGCAACGTCGCTTCCCTGTCGGACCATGATGTTGTGGAGCTTGCTAAGATTGCGCGGGACATTGAGGACCATTACGGCACCGCCCAGGACATCGAGTTCGCGTTAGAACAGGATAGGTCAGGTGACGCTGCGTACATCGTCCAGTCCAGGCCCGAGACCTTCTGGAGCAGAATGAAAGCTCCCACCGACGGCTCTGCCCGCCACGTGATAGACCGCGTTATGGTCGTTCAAGGCCTGCCCGCTAGCCCTGGCCTGCACGCTGGAAGGGCCAAGATCATCTCGACTCCACAGGAGGCCGGGCGCATGATGAAGGACAAGGACATTCTCGTGACGCGGATGACGAACCCTGACTGGGTTCCCTACATGAAAATCGCAGGAGCCATCGTCACTGACGACGGCGGGACAACATGCCACGCAGCCATCGTTTCGCGTGAAATGGGAGTTCCCTGCATCGTCGGGGCTAGAAATGCGACGAAGCTATTGCAGATGGGCAATGAGTACACTGTCGACGCCAAGGCGGGGATTGTCTACGCTGGCCTGGTCGAGGACGTGCTCAAACCAGCCCAGCAAGCTCGGGAGATCCCCACAGTCATACCGGTCACGTCTACGAAAATCTACGTCAACATCTCACTGCCCGAGCTCGCGGAGAAGGTCGCACGAGAAACAAGGGCCGATGGCGTAGGGCTTCTGCGAGCCGAGCACATGATGCTCTCAGTTGGCAAACATCCTCGGCTGCTTATTGAAGAGGGTGGAGGCCAGAAGATGGTCAATGCCTTCGCCGAGGGCATAAGGCGTGTCGCGACGCCCTTCGCTCCGAAACCCGTGGTCTATCGTTGTTTGGATTTCAAGCCTGACGAGTTTCTAGGCCTTCCGGGAGGGGAGAAGTACGAGAGGGACGCTGGACATGTCGGCCCGAACCCGCTGCTGGGCTACAGGGGATGCTTCCGGTACGTGAAGGAGCCGGATGTCTTCCGGCTTGAATGCCGCGCCGTCAAGAAGGTCCGTGAGGAGTTCAAACTGACAAACGTGCATGTCATGCTGCCTTTCGTCAGGACCCTTGAGGACTTCAGGAACGCGAGGAAGATTCTTGAAGAAGAAGGACTGAAACGAGGGCCCGACTTCAAACTCTGGATAATGGTCGAAGTACCAGCGACAGTCCTTCTCATCGACAAGTTCGTCCAGGAAGGGATCGACGGCATCTCCTTCGGGACCAACGATCTTACGATGCTGATCTTGGGCATTGACAGAGACGACGCGTCAATACAGGAGATCTATGATGAGAGGAACCTCGCAGTGCTGCGGGCTATGAGCCACGTCATCCGCGTATGCAGAGACGCAGGCGTCACAACATCCATCTGCGGCCAGGCCCCCTCAAACTATCCCGAGGTCGTTGAGTTCCTAGTCCGGGAAGGCGCTGTCAGCATGAGCGTCAACCCCGACAAGGTAATCGAGACGAAGCAGCTTGTTGCGGGCATCGAGCAGAAGCTGATACTCGAGGGCATGAGGAAAATGCGCGAAACCGACAAGGACCCTGGCGTACTGCAGCCCCGGTGGCCAAAGTGACGCGGTACAGCGTCGCCTCATAGATGTTCGAAAGCTTCGTCCGTTTCATCAAGCAGAACTATCGAAACGCGCGGAAAATTGTGGAGGTTGGAGTGGGCCATAGGATCGATGTGGCCCTTATGGTGAAGATGAGCATCCCAGACGCAGAGGTCATCGTCACCGACAAGGATGAGTCCTTGGTCCGCTCGAGAAAGACAAAACGCGTTCGGGCGGTCGCCGACGATGTGATGTACCCTAGCCTTCCCATCTATCAGGGAGCGAGCCTGATATACTCGCTCCACCCGCCATTGGAGATAATCCCTGCGATGCAGGCACTGGCAAGGAACGTCAGTGCTGACCTTCTCGTGGTGCCGGTTGCCGATGAACGGGAAGCCCTTCACCAGGACAACTGGGAGAGTGTTGTCGTAGACGGGCGAGTCGTTGCCTGGAAGATGAAAGTTACAAGCTAGCTGGGCCCAGGCAGGAGGAAATATCACGCTTCAAACATTGGTCCGGGTTTCAGCCCAGTGCTCACGGAAGCCCGTCTCTGACCTTGCCGCATTTCCATGCGTAGTCTTTGGAGGTCTGCTATCTGCTTGTAGGTCCGATTGAAACCGTTCGCCACAGTATGGTCTAGTGTCCGAGAACCTTGTTATATGGCCCGGAGCTGGCTCCCAGACAAAACCGAGAGGAGAGCAGATTGACCAAGACCATGAAAGCCGGCCTCAAAGGCACGAACATCACAGAGAAAGACGCGGAGGAAATTATCGACGGGATCCAGGCAATTTATGAGAAGATTCCACCCCTCTTTCGGCCTATGATTCCAAGCTTGCCTGATGTGCTGCGGAGGATTCCTGCGAGCGCGGGAAAGTATACTCTTGACGAGATAATACAGCTCTTGGACTGGGCCTACCAGAACGGACACTTGAAGAGGTAGGCCAATGGTTGAGCCATCCGTCAAAAGACATCACTGGGGCTAAAGGCAGTGAGCTGGCAGGAAGGAAAGTTGCTCTACTAGTCTCGAGTAGCGTTGCTTCTTTCAAAGCTCCCGAGATTGCAAGGGAGCTAATGCGTCACGGAGCGGACGTCCACGTTGTCGTCACCCCCGCGACCGAGAAGATGGTTGGCTCCGACCTCCTGGAATGGGCAACAGGAAACCGGGTTGTCAAAGAGCTGACCGGGAAGCTGGAGCACATCGCGCTGGCCGGGAATAGTTCCACGCGCGTTGACCTCGTGCTAGTCTCTCCCGCTACCGCGAACACGATAGGCAAACTGGCCTCTGGGATAGATGACACAGCCGTCACGACCGTGGCCGCGACAGCAATAGGGTCCAAGATTCCGGTTCTGGTAGCCCCGGCGATGCATGAGCCGTTGTATGATCATCCTATTGTTCGTGAAAACATTGAACGGCTAAAAAGGATAGGTGTCGAGTTCATTGACCCGGAGATTGTGGAAGGGAAGGCGAAGATAGCCAGTACCGACAGGATTGTCAAGGCAGTAATCGCCAAGCTTGCCTCCCACAAGAAGGACCTTCAAGGCCTCAGGGTCCTGGTCACCGCGGGTCCCACAGTGGAACACATCGACCCCGTCCGCGTGATCACCAACCGCAGCTCGGGCAAGATGGGCGTCGCCATAGCCGAGGAAACAGTTTCTCGCGGAGCTGAGACCACGCTGATACTAGGACCCGGCTCAATCCTACCGCCACCAGGCGCCAAGACGGTCCGGATCGAGAGCACTGAGGAGTTGCTTGACGCCACCGTCAGAGAGCTGAGACAGGGAAAGCATGACCTTGTGTTCGCAGCCGGAGCGCCCAGCGACTACAAGCCAAGGTCGGCCTCTCCTCGGAAGCTAAAGACCCGGAAAGAAAAGAGCATCACACTGGAGCTGCAAGCTACTCCCAAGGTTATCGCCGAGGCCAGAAAGGCGGGTCCTAAAGCCTTCATCGTCGCCTTCAAAACGGAACACAATGTTTCCAATGAGGAGCTGATATCGGAGGCTTTCGAGATTCTCAGCGAGAAAACGGCTGACCTTGTGGCGGCGAACGATGTGGGACACGAAGGCGTAGGCTTTCAGGCGGACACTAACGAGCTCTATGTTGTTGATGCTATGAAGAACGTTGTCCACATTCCTCTAAGCGACAAGAGGAACGTTGCGCGCCAGCTTGTGGATTTAGCGGTCAAAAAACTGAAAGGCTAGCCTAGGGATTTTCATGGCCGCGAAAAAGGTTCGGGCCGCAGCCGTACAGGTGCGACCAATCCCAAGAAAAGTCAAAGAGACAATCTTTCAAGGGGTCCGTCTAGCTAAGACGGCGGCGGAGAGAGGAGCGGACATCATAGTTCTCCCAGAACACTGGCTGCCAGAGGAAGTAATTCCCACACCCATGGACCCCATCCCGGGGCTCCAAGCCGTGGCAGAGGAGTACGGGATTCCGATAGTCGGAGGAGCCTTCTTTGAAAGGGTCAGGGGAAAGCTTCGGCTAAGCAGCCCTGTCATAGGAGCCGACGGTGAGGTTCTGGGCCGACAGTTCAAGGTCCAGAACCTCACCGGGCGCGAGAAAAAACTTGCGAAGGCCGGCAACAGCTACGAGATTTTCAGGCTAGGCAACTACAAGGTCGGGGTCCTAGTTTGCTACGACGTCGACTTTCCGGAAGCTTCCAGAATTCTCACCTTGAAAGGTGCCGACCTCTTGGTTTGCCCATCACGAATCATAAGTAGAGGAATAGGACCCTGGCAGCAATACCTGACAGTCAGGTCATTGGA
>DATBWE010000040.1:0-2378 GCA_036514975.1 Bathyarchaeia archaeon | reverse complement strand
CCTATACTAGGCTGATCCCTCAGAATCTCCCAAATCCCTTTTTTTCCCAGCCGGTCGAAGAGAAAAGACCCGCAATCGGTTAGACTCTTCTGTGAAGAAGCGTCGAGATGCGCTACTTCGTCGCCTGGCTTGGCGCTACTGGTGAGGCGACTGTTCTGCTCTTCCACCAGACCAAGACTCCCCCGCCTATGAGGATTAGCCCGATGATGTCGTGAGTTATGTGAACCATGCTGAAAATGTCCCCCATGCCGAGGCCGATCGCCTCATGGTTTCCTGGAAGAGGGTCCTTGTGCCATAGGAGGAAGTAGAGTCCGATGATAGTAAGCACTGCTACGATTGCTTTTCGTTTACTGACATAGCCCATGGAAAGTCTGCCCTAAGGCACAGTATTTAGCTTCTGTCCACACAGGTGGCCACTGATTTCCAACGGTCGGAACATGATAGCAGATGAGCTGCTGGTCGCCTGTTGAATGGTTGGTACCAGCCCTGATGCCCTTTCCATAAGCCTGCGCTCCGGCTATCCAGAGATTCCTGGGTACTGACATTCCTTCCTGGGAAGGCGAAATTGTTATATCTACTACTATGATAGGAAGCTGTCGCTTGATGCCTATGAAAAAATTGGCACCTTTACTGAGCACGGCGATACTTTTCAGCGTACTATTTACTGCAGTGTACGCGGCTGAGGTAGAGAGAGAGTTCAAAATCGCACTCTCGGACAACGAAGAAGTGCCCGCTAGGAACACCGGAGCATTCGGTATGGCGGAAGTGGAGCTCAAGGACCTGATGTTGAAGTTCGAAGAAGAAGTCTGCAACATCCAAGGGGTTACTCAGGCTCATATCCACGTCGGTGCAATCGGGACCAACGGCCCTATCGTAATCTTCCTGTACGGCTTCGACGCAACAGGAGCATTCTCCGCCGAAGACTGCACGAGACTGAGCAAAGGAGTCGCAACTCCCGCGAATCTGATCCCGCGCCCCGCCATCGGAATCAACACCTGGGACGACTTCGTAGCTGCATTGCTAGCCGGGAACACCTACGTCAACGTACATACGCTGGCCTTTCCGGGCGGAGAAATCCGCGGCCAACTCGACTAGTCTAGAAAGCTAGACTAAGCGACCCCTCCCCCTTTTCTTTCCGAGAATCTCTACGGTCGATAGAGAGAACCGTAACCTTGAGCCACGCATGCAAGAGAACCGTCACGCTGCTCCTCCAGGTCCTCATAATAGTGGTACTAGTTTCTTCGTCGATTTTTGCCGCAGGCCCACTTACTCCAACCAGCCCAGAATATCCGTCATCTGATTCCGCGCAGGTCTTTGCTAGTGTACTGCCGACGAACACTCTGGCCCCGCCCAGTGGGGCTAGCGGTGACCTGTTCGGCTGGTCCGTGGCTGCCTACGCTGGCATGGTCCTAGTTGGTTCCCCATGCAGTGATGCAGGCGCTGAAGATGCGGGGGCCGCCTATCTGTTCGATGCTGTGGCCGGAAGCCTTTCCCAAACCTTTACGAATCCTTCTCCTAACGTAGGCGACCAGTTCGGGCTCGCTATCTCCATCGCTCTGGACAGGATTCTGATCGGAGCGCCTTATGACAACCTTGGGGCGAATAACGCAGGCACTGCTTACCTCTTCGACAGTGACAACCCGAGTGCAATGACGACACTCCAGAACCCCACGCCGGCAAACGGCGACCTGTTTGGCCGGTCAGTAGCAGCCTCGCAAGATTACCTAGCAATAGGCGCTCCATTTAACGATTCTGGTTTCGTAGACGCGGGCAGTGTCTACTTGTTCAACGCTTCAACAGCCGGCCTGATCCGGGCCCTCCAGAGCCCTAACCCATCCGCCGGGGAATACTTCGGCTGGACCCTGGCATTCGCTGGTGACAGGGTCCTCGTCGCAGCACTTGGAAGCGACGTGGGCGGGCCTGATGCGGGAGCGGCCTATGTTTTCGAAACAGCCACTGGAAGCCTTCTGTACACACTCCAGAAGCCTTCTCCCGCAGCCGGCGATTATTTTGGCTGGTCCGTTGCAGGAACACAGAGTGATTTTCTAGTCGGGGCAATTGGCGACGATATTGGAGCGGTCAACTCAGGAGGGGTATACCTCTTCAACACTTCAGGTAGTCTCGTTCGGACATTTCCAAACCCCGCACCCGGCGAGACTGACCAGTTCGGCCTCTCGGTGGCCGTGTCGGGCGGAAGCATGGTTGTGGGGGCGCCGTATGATGATACGTGGGCCCCTGACGGAGGGGCTGCCTACCTCATTGACACTGCCAGCGGGAGTCTCCTGCAGGCTTTCGGGAGTCCCGCCCCTGCGACCCAGGGTTATTTCGGCTGGTCTGTCGCAGCCTTCGGAAACACCATTGTCGTCGGGGCGCCATAT
>DATBWE010000039.1:0-5868 GCA_036514975.1 Bathyarchaeia archaeon | reverse complement strand
CCTTCGACAATTCCATCTCCCTTCTAGAAGGCGCGGGCGACTTCCGCTCATCCACAGAAAACGGAGCCATGTGGTACCTGCAACGAATCACCGCCCGGTCCGGGAGCGCGATATGTTTCGGGTGAGCCTCGCGCGGACCGTATACTGCACACATGATCTTGTTCTTACCCTGCTCCACGTACGCGGAACCGTCGGCCTTATCCAGTATCCCAACTTCCAGCTTTATGGGCCGAAGCTGGTCAAGTCGCCGGCCGTCAGCCCGGAACCCCTTACTATCGATTAGTTCTGGAGGCTTAGACTCTGGCAACTTCTCCCACAACACCAGCTTTCACGATCATTTCTCGTACCCTGTCCGTCAATCCTCTCATGTGAGCCTCCCTTTCAACCATGTATATGGCTTCTACTGCCACTCTCTCTCCCTCGGGGCTTTTCCCCCATACCAGGGCAACACCGTTCCGGCCCACCGTAATCTGGCATCCGGTCTCCCGTTTCAGCATCCCTATCATAGAACCCTTCCTGCCAATCAGGCGGGGTATTTTGGCCGCGGATATCTCCACTACCCTTCCCGTAGAGACCTTGCCTAGCCCGGGCCCCTTCGTTGTCAAGAGGGGATCTCTCGTCCGGTCGAACGCCAACACCTGCGCCAAGACCATGTCGCCAACATCGAAGGACTCGGATAGGTCGCGTCTCCTGGGGCCTCTCGGGCCGGGGGTCTCTGAGGCCGGAAGCATGGCCGGGTAGGGTGCAAGAATGTCGACCGACCAGCCGGAAAGCCCAACATCAACAATCCGCCCCGCTACCATGTCGCCGACCATTGGAATGTATCCGCCCTTAAGGGGCACAACCAAGACCCTGTTGCCGTCGGCCTCGACAATTCCCACTGACGCGGAAAAAATCTGGTTCCCAACCCTGTACACATTGTCTCCTACGATGTGGTCGCCCTCAGCAACGAGTTCCCCCGGGGCAACTACCTGTTTTACCTCCGCAACGAGCACCATATCACGAACCCTCTAGGTCAGCACCTTCGTTTGAATCGTCCCCTGCGTCAGCTTGCCAGCACGGTCAATGAACGAGCCGTACAGCCCGGCCGGGATTTCAATAACCGCTACCAGAGACCCGTCGGTCTGCCACTCCTCCCGGCTCACCGTCCCTAAGCTCTTGAACGCGTTGTAGGCCCTGGCAGCATGCTCAGGAAACACCTTAACGGCAATCCTCATCTGTTCCATCTTAATCGGCAGGATAGGCCTCAACTCCTCAAGTACTGTCTTCGCCTGCTCCTCCGCGCTCTTGTAGGGATCGATGGATATGCGAATCTGTTCTAGAGCCTGTTCTATTCTCAGAGGTGGATGGGGGGCCCCCGTTCGAGGGTCTAACGCGTTTCTTGTAATGATAGAAACAATCTGTCGCCTCTTCTCTTCAACCAATTGTCTCCTCTGGTCAGTGGTGAGCTGAAGCTCTCCTGCTTTCATGATTTCCTCCGCCACCCTCAGAGGGTCCAGGGTACCAAAGTACTTCTGGAGCTTTTCTGTCGAGGCCCTCGTTCCCTTGCTCGAGTCCGAGTATATCTCTTCAATCATGAGGAGTTGCGCAACTGCGACCTGCTTGCCCAGCTTATAATCGAGGGCTTGTTGGGGTTTTACAAGTATCTCGAAACGGTCTTGGCCCTTGGTGAGGCGAGCCGTAGTGAACTTATCACTCATTTGCCAGCCGGAGCCTTTTTGCCAGCATCAAGCCTGTGGAGGTACTTGTCAACCTCCTCAACCGGCAACTTCTGGAACTTTCCAGTCTCCCGGGGAATAATAGCCACTCTAATCTTCTGAGGCTCGGCCTTCCCTTCCAAGACCTTGGTCATGCATTTCATACCAAGGAGGAGGGCGTCGTCCAAGTTCAGGTTGTCCCGATACTCCGCTTCAAGAATCTCATTCGCTGCATCTCCACCAGCACCAATCGCCCAGGCCCTATAGGCGAAGAAGGCGCCGCTAGGATCAGTCCAAAACAGTCGGCTCCCCTTCTTGTCAACCCCTCCAAACAGCATAGATATCCCGAACGGACGCACTCCTGCATGTTGGGTATACAGCTGCTTTATCTCGCCTATTCTTCTCGTGAGAATCTCAATGTCAATTGGCTCATCGTACATGAGCTTGTTGCTCTGCGCGTAGATCCGAGCCTGGTCAACAAGTATGTGGGCGTCACAACTCAGGCCTGCCACAGCCGTACCTACATGCTCGTCTATCTGGAATATCTTCCACATGAACGAGAGATCCTGAAGCTTGGACCCAGCTCTCTCCTCAGCAGCTAGTACCACGCCTTCAGGGCAGGCAATTCCAAGAACGGTCGCGCCTCTCTTGACAGTTTCACTGGCATACTCAACCTGGAACAAACGGCCATCCGGGGAGAAAACGGTTATCGCCCGGTCGTACGCCCCGGGAACGGCAAACATTGACAATTTTGCGCACCTAATGCGAATTGCGCGTAAGTCGCCGAGTGGGGACTAAAAACCTTTCCTACTCAAGAAACCCGCGCCGTAGTCAATGGGGTCGGCCCGTCGCAGAGGATATCATCCCTGAAGGTCAAGCTGGGACTGGCTTCTTCATCCCCCACAATTACACGGCGTTTGGACGTGTTAATAGGTTACGGCCAGTATTGTTCCTCACCGCTCTTCGGAAAACACCGGCGATACGACCTACTGTGATTCGGCCATTCTCGTCTTGACTTGGTCTGCTATTGACCGGCCTCTGTCCCATCCGACAAACAATATCTCGATTTTTATAGGCTCGTCATCCTTTAGGGTGAATCGTCCCTTCAAAGCTTCCTGCTTGCCGAGCCGTATATGAAGGGTCCCTGCCTCATCAATCTGGGATTCTGCTCTGTTGTAAAGTACTGCTCTGTCAAGGCTTGACAAGCTTACCCAGAGGTGGTTGAAGAAACGCTCGGCCTTTGGCTTCCCGGCGAGTGTCGCATGACACGCTATTATCTGGTTGCCGTGGTGACCCCGTACTCTGTCGGTGTGAATCCCTCCCGTGAACTCCTGTGGATTCGTGTTCTGAATCGCCCGGACGACCTTGTCGAGATCTTCTGTGGCGTGGGCGAATGAAGATACTCTTACTGTCACTGCTCGAGCGTGGTCCAAGTTCACGGGGACGAGGTTCGGGGAAATTAAATAGATTGACCCAGGACTATGATAGCCATGAGACATGATTTTAGTTTCAAACAGGCACTGGTCGCACGACAGGACCTAGGATTGGGACGCGGAAAAATCGTTGTTCAGTGCTGCCATGCATCTGTCTCTGCGGCTGAGAAGACCAGAACAGAGCATCGTGAATGGTGGAGAGCCTGGATGCAAGAGGGCCAGTGCAAGATTGCTTTGAAAGTGAAGGACCTTGACCACTTGTTGAAGCTGGAACGAGAGGCCAAGGCGTCGAACCTCCCCTTCTACCTTGTTCGGGACCGGGGTCTCACTCAGGTAGAACCTGGAACCATCACGTGCTTGGGCGTCGGGCCTGCGCCTGCAGGAATATTGGACCTGTTAACGGGGGACCTGAGTCTTCTTTGACCTTCCGTAGTCAGCCATGTGTTCCTGGAGACTCTGGCGCTGAGTCGTGATGTCGAAGCGCCTCTTAGCATCCCTAACATGGTCAACAAACTCGAGTTCTGGCGATTCGCGAAAGTTCGACCCGAGTTTTTGAAACAGCTTTCTCAGAATTATCCGTTGAATCACCGAGGATGCTCCGCCGAGCGCCTTTTTGAGCCCCCCTGAAAATTCGCCTAGCTTATCTGGAATGTCTTCACGGTTGAGAGAATGCATCGTCAGCAGGTACTGGTATAGTGCCCCCTTTGGCTCTTCGCCCAGAACCGACAGACTGTCGTCTATTGCTTCTAGGAGAAGCTGGTTGAACACTTGCGGCTTCACGCTCAAGATAAGCCCCTCCCGCAGGCGGGTCGACGGAGGTAGGTTTGGATTAGCAAAGGCTTCACTGTTTTTTCTCTATTCGGGAATTGTCTGCAGTCTCCGACTCCTTTTTCATCTCATATACGAGTTGAACAGAGTCTTCACCCTCGTTCAGACTCAGATGAAATTTTGACGATGATGCAACCCCTACCAGACGGGCGATGTCAATTGGTATTAGGAGGTAGAGGCTGTCCCGGAGCCTTACAGGTCGCACATTCAGCGGCAAGAAGATTCAGCTTAGCTTCCGCAAAGTTGGGCTCCTCGAATGAGGATGCCGTAACGCGCCACGGATTCTAATAGTTACAGTTGAAGGTCCCCGGTTGTTTCGTCGCTTCCGGTTAACCCCGTCCATCCAAACCTATCTTTCAACTGGTCTGCTGCCTCCTGCGAGTTTGATGCTTCCACTACAGATATCCGGTAGAGCGATGCGAGTTTCTTCGCCTTCTCATTAAGCCTGGGAATGGCAACTAGGATCGCTTGCGTGGGAGCTACGTCGAAGATCTTTGCGTATAGCGATGCCACTGGCACCTCGTCGATTTGCTTGTCGCTGGCCATCACGTCTAGGACTACGACTTCGGAAGACCCTTTGGTCGCGATGGCGTCAAACCTGTGTAGGGCTCCTGACCGTCCTGCCACTTGCCCTGGCATTTCTACTTTGAACTGAAACTCCTCAAGCACGGCGCCAATGGGTTTCATCACGACGTATGTTCGCTTGAACTCTTCCTCCGCGTCTGCGCTGAGCCTGTACGTGTAAACGTTGACAAAGCCTGTGTCCCTGATGGTGAATATGTGCCCGCAGTTCCGGCACCGGTGAATGGGGCTTGGCATGTCGGACCTCTTTCCACATTGTGCGCACTGGAACCATGACCCGAGCCTTTGGTAGTCTATTCCTGCCTCAACGAGTTCTTTGTTGCATTTGGGACATAGAAGCCCTCCTTCGACCAGAAAATTGTCGACACTGTCTATATTGCCGCACGCAGTATGCTCCAGAAGGGTCTTTCGTTCAATGTCGATGGAGTTGCAGTTTGGACAAATATAGTCGTTGCTGACATTTGCCGAGAGACAGCTGGGACATACTAGTACCTTTTCAAAGAACTTCCTTCTGAAGATGCCCGCATCCCAGAGCTTCTCTACGAACTCCTTGGCCGCAGAAGAGTCTCCGTCAACTACGGCCTCGACCTCCGGGTACCTTGCTGTCTGCCCTAGGTCGAATGTTGGGACGAGTTCCATTATTTCTCCTCGCACGAACCTACTGAGAAGTAGCTGTACCGCCGAGTCTTGATACAGGCTCAGTCTGTCCTTTGATGTCACTGTTATTTGCGCCTTGTCCCGTCCCGGGAATCTACTGCCGCGATTGAAGGAGGAACTTTCAAGCAAAGATATTCGGAGGTTGTATCCTGTTTCTACCAATGAACGTACCAGAAACTATATGATTTCAGGCCAGTCCTCCGGCCTTGCGAAGCGTTATGGCTGTTCAGTCGGGCGGTCCGAATGGGAATGCTAGAACTCCGACAGGGATTCCCGGCCTGGACAAGCTCCTTACGGGCGGTCTCCCAAGAGGGAGAATAATTCTCCTCTCGGGAGGACCTGGAACAGGCAAGACTATTCTTTCATCTCAATTTCTCCTGAACGGAATACTTGACTACGAAGAAAACGGAGTGTACGTCAGTCTAGACGAAAACAAACAGCACGTCTATGAGGAGATGCTCGATTTTGGGTGGGACTTTGCAGATCTAGAGGACAACAAGAAGCTTGCATTTTTGGAAGCCTCCCCTATCAGGTACCTTCCTGCTGAGATCAAAGTTGGCAAGCTCATGGTAGGCCGAAAGGAATTCTCCATGGCCACCCTAATCGACATGATCAAGACAAGCGTCAAGGAAATTGGAGCCCGGCGAATTGTCGTGGACCCAGTCACAACT
>DATBWE010000038.1:0-3142 GCA_036514975.1 Bathyarchaeia archaeon | reverse complement strand
GCCTGGCGAACTGGTCTCCACCTGCCGCTACTGCGGTTTCACCCAAGTGGTCGGCGCAAGCGTACCGTTTCAGCTCGAACACAGCCTCATCCTCAACAACTACACGGAGGCTTCTATTGCTGACGTTCTACAGGACTGGATGGGAAGCGGGTTCATGAAACCCCCCGACCTGGCCCGGAAGGGCAGAATCCTCTCCCTCGGACTTCGCTACCTGCCCTTCTGGCTGATACCCATGAAAGCCACGAGCGCCTACGAGGGAATAATTGAGCGCATCTCTCCCCCCATGTCCCGGAAAGGGACGGTTGAGAACACCTACGACTGGCTGGTCCTGGGGCGGCGCGGGACCCAGTTTCCGACCCGGGACTACAAGGTTCCAGTTGCAGGCAAGATTCCTTTCGACTTCACCAGGATAGACTCGTCGGCCCAGTTCCTCAACAGCGAACTGTCTAGTGCCGAGGCTGTTCAGGAGGCTAGAGATGACGTGGACGACCACCAGAGGTTTCTTGCGAAACAGGCGGTCGACAGGATCCTCTCCTTCTCGACAGAGTTCAAGATCGACACACCAACATACATTCACGCGCCACTATGGTTTGGGCAGTACGAGTACAAGGGACGAACGTACAATGCCCTAGTCGACGGAAGCTCGGGAACGGTGTTGAAGGCTGATGTTCCACCGGTAGACTTCTAGTCGATACTAGACATGGAACGGGCTCTGTCCGAACACCGAGCCAAACGAGAACGTGTTTATCGGCGACTGCGGCCCGAATAGGACCGCGAAGGCCGCTACAAGCCCAAGGTATACGCCGAAGAGTACGACAGTAATGAAGAGGTTCTTCTTCCACTGTGTAGACCACGCAATGCCGAAAGGTACTCCGACCACGAACCCTATGATGTGGGCTATGTAGCCCACATTAGCGTCGAAGCCTGGTACGCTGCTGGGGTCGTAGACGATGACGACGTTGTAGACGAAATAGACGATAGCGACCAGGCCCTGCGGCATCATGAAGATCCATGAGAACTTCAACGGTTTCATCAGCATCACGCCCGCGGCCGTTGTGAAGATGGCAGCGGACGCACCTAGCATTCCTGTGTCGGGTGGGAAGAAGGGAAGGCTGAGGAGGAAAGCAGTGAGCCCCCCGACAAAGAACACCAACAAGTGGTTGTTTCTACCAATCATCTTTTCGAGAGTGTTTCCGAACACGAAGAGGAAGAGCATGTTTCCAAAGAGATGGAGAGTGCTGGCGTGTATGAACAGGGCGGTGACAAGGGTCCAGACACGCCCAGCTACGAGGTTTTCGTAGCTGAAGACGAGGTTCTCCTGTGCAAAGACAGCGTCTGTCACCTGTGTCCAGGCCCAGAAACTGGCCCCGATACAAGCGAGTATGATCAGGTAGTTTATTCTCAAGGACCCTGTCGGCAGGACTGGAACGGTCCAGGCTCTATTTCAGAAGTTCCTAACTATGCATTGTTATTCCTCGTTCCACTGTCGCGTGTAAGGGCCTTTCACGCTAAACCCTTTTACCGCGGGTTTCCGGTCCCGCTCCTTGCAGAATCTTGTCCTCCAGGAGCTTCCAGAACTACGTCACTCTCACGAAGCCCAAGATCATTCTGCTTCTGGACCTTACCGCCGTGGCCGCGTTTCTTGTCGCGGCCGGGTCCCGCGTAGACCTTGTGAGGTTAGTGTCTGTCCTTCTAGCCGGGACCCTCGCGTCTGGCGGGGCGGGTGCGTTGAACAGCTACATTGACCGGGAAATCGACCGGAAAATGGGACGCACAAGCCAGAGGCCGATACCAAGAGGAGAAGTGTCCCCGGAACAGGCGCTCGTCTTTGGCCTCGGCTTAGTGATAGCGGGTCTTGTTGTGTCCCTCGCGCTTCTACCGCTTCTTGCCACGTTCTTCATCATGCTCGGCGCGGGCATCTACGTTTTGTTCTACACGGCCTACCTCAAACCCCGGACCACCCTCAACATTGTTCTGGGAGGGTCTGCTGGAAGCTGCGCGCCCTTAGCAGGCTGGGCCGCCGCTACCGGCCAGGCAGGCCTTGCGGCATGGCTGATGGCATTGCTGGTCTTCGTCTGGACCCCGAGCCATTTCTGGGGATTGGCAATGAGAGCCGCAGGGGACTATTCCAATGTGGGAATACCCATGCTCCCTGTTGTTGTTGGTGAGAAAAAGGCAGCTCAGTATATCGCGCTGAACACGTTTCTCCTCGTCCCATTGTCGCTGGTGTTCGTTCCATTAGGAATGTTTGGACTAGCCTACCTTACAATCGCTGGCGTGCTGGGCCTGGGGCTGATTCTGGTGGATGTGAAGCTGGCTTTCAACCCTACAAAGTCTCAGGCGTGGACCGCCTTCAAGTTCTCCAGCCCATACCTTGCCATCGTCTTCCTCGCAATGGTCCTCGACTCTATCCTACTCGTCAGCTGAGGATGAGGCCTAGTTCCTAGCGAGCTTCAGCAAGTTCCCTAGAATCGTACGGCCGTGACTGTGCGCGTCGTCCGCTCTCTCCGCGTGAAACTGGAAGCCGTAGATTGGCCTTGTTTCGTGGCACATTGCTTCGACATGAGAAGTCTGTGATTCAGCTAGCCGTACGAAACCGTCAGGGACCTGGTCTAGGACCTGACGGTGAGACTCTGCAACTTGTACCCTTGAAGGGAGCCCGTTGAATACCGGGTGATGGTCTATTATCTTGACATCTTCAAACCTTCTCACCATCTGGCCCAGGTCGGTCATGCTGGCTCCAAAGGCCGTCCCGACCAGCTGGTGTCCATAGCATATTCCGAGGATTGGAAAGCTGGCTCTTCTGACCATGTCCATCTCCGGCTGAAACCGTTCCCTCGTTCCGGGCCTTGTCAGCAGATAGCCCGACCCGCTAAGAAAGACAAGGTCAGGGTCCATCTCCAACACGCGCACCGCGAGGTCCGGAAGGTCATAGTCGACCACGTCCACTTTCTGGCCGGTGCACCTTGTTAGGTTGCGGAGAACCTCCTGCCGCTTGTCAGCTTCCTTGTAATTGTTGACCAGCACTAGGCGCAATTGGACGTTTCACAGCGCTGTCAGTAGCTTGTCGATCTCGTCGACCGTGTTATAGTAGTGGGGAGACGCCCGTAAAGACTTGACCCTACTGGCGACGGTTATGTTG
>DATBWE010000037.1:0-2604 GCA_036514975.1 Bathyarchaeia archaeon | reverse complement strand
TCGCGATCAAGGGGAGAGAGTTCGAGAACCAGTCGTGGTGTTGCTCCAACAGCTGAAAGACCTGGTTGTAAACGGTTTTCGGATCCATAACCTGCTCGTCCGGCTCAACAAGCCCATCCTGTTTAACATTTGGCAGAGTTCCTAGTGCCTAGGTTTTTCTACACGTCTCGAGAACGTCCCCCGTTTCGTTTCATGCTCGACCTCGAACGAATACGCTCTGACCTAGAAGAGTTCACAACCGAAATCGACCAAGAATACTATCTGAATGGGGCAGGGCTAAAGGACAAGCTGGAATCCTCCAGAATATACACCAAGTTCGCCCACCTGTTCAACCGAGACACCATCGACCAGGTCTACAAATACGGTAAGACGGCCAAGGGCGAAGACGAGAGGCGTCTCACCTACCTCCGGGCTTTTCTCGTAAACGACTTCATGGAAAACCAGGTCAAGGAACTCTCAGACAAATTCCTGACAGAGGAGTCTCAAGCCACCGTCGAGATTGACAGAGAGAACATCTCGTTCCGCCAGTCCGCTGTAACGATGGGAAACGAACAAAACCGGGCAAGAAGAAGCTCCATCTTCGATGCCCGCAACAAGGTCATAGAAAGGCTCAACCCGACCCTGGTGGAGAGGACCAGGGTCCTTCACCGGACAGCACGGGACCTGGGACATGCGAACTACGCGGCACTCTACGAGGACATCAAAGGAATCAAACTAGCAGACCTCGATGCTATCCTCAGGCCATTCCTCCAGAAAACCAGGAACCTCTACAATTCAGCAATGGGCAAGCTCATCCAAGACAAGATCCGTGTTCCCTTAGCCGAGGCCGAGAAACACGATACAACGTACGCATTTCGAGCTGGAGAATTCGACCACTACTTCAAGAAAGAAGACACGATCCGGACCCTGATCCAGACCCTCGCGGGAATGGGTATAGACCTCAAAGCCCAGAAGAACATCCAGCTAGACGTTGAGGAACGGCCGAAGAAGTCGCCCCGAGCGTTCGTCGCACCCATCCGAATCCCGAGCGACATCAAACTGGTAATATTGCCGAGGGGCGGCCACGACGATTACGCAACACTGTTTCACGAAGCAGGCCATGCACAGCACCTCGGGACAACAAGGGCCGATCTACCGGTCGAGTACCGGTATCTTGGCGACAAGTCTCTCACAGAGGGTTTCGCCTTCCTCATGGAATACCTAGTAACAAACCACCGGTGGCTAGCCAAATACACTGCGATGAAGAACACTGACGTGTTCCTCCGGTTCATCTACCTCTACAAGCTCTATTTCCTTCGACGGTACGCGGCTAAGCTGGCCTACGAGCTTGAGCTACACAGCAAGGGCATTCAAGAGGCTCCCGGCAAATACAAGAGCATCCTAGAATCAGCGCTCACATTCAAACATCCCATGTCCCACTTCCTAGTTGACGTGGACGATGGATTCTACTGTGCAAACTACCTTCGCGCTTGGATTTTCGAAGCACAGGTCAAACGGGTCCTAGCCCAACACTTTGGCGAGAACTGGTTTGAGAAACGGGGCGCAGGAATACAACTCCAGAAATGGTGGTCTCTAGGACAGAAATATCGAGTAGAGGAAATGCTCCGAGACCTCGGATACAAGGGCCTAGACATAGAGCCGCTCTTTGAGGAAATAACCGGAAATCTAAAGTGATCTAATTCATCCATAAACTGGCTTGAACAGTTCGTTCAAAACCGTTGGGTTAAGTCACCCCTCAGTGATTCATGGGGCAAGGTAAACCATGGCCATCTCCAAACTCCTACAAGCAATCCTATTACTGTCACTCATTCCTGTCGGAGCCTACGCTGTGACCACAGCTTCGCAGTCTAGCCACACACCAGCTTCCTTAGCGCTGAGTTCACTTTCGATAGCCGCAGACGGAAACGCCACAGCGATAGGAAGCATGGAACATATTGACGATTCCAGACCCGAACTTAGCGACCTAAGTCTTCCAGTCTCAATCCCCGTCACCGACAATCCCGAAATGAGGCCTCCCAGCGGGGAAGAGTCCACCGCCTCTGTCTCTATCAGCGCGACAGTCGTCCAGAAGAACAGCTCGGCAGTCATCGTCTACAGACTCAGCGGCAGCTCGTTGACAATCGGTGGAACAAACTACCAAATCGTCAACGGAACAGGAATTTTCAACCAGCGCAGCCTTGTGCTGGTATTGCACGCAACAGTCCAGTCGGGCGATTGGACGGGAATGCTGATTCTCCACGGACACGCGGACCAAGCTCTTTCAGACCCAGGCACCGTCTCAGTGAACTTTGATATGCCGCAGAGCAAGCTCGCGGCCAAGTTCTTCCTGGAACTCGAGGGTACACTGACCCTCAGCTAAACTCCCCCTCGTTTTTTCTCTTGCCGATAATAGGCGGGCCTATGGTTTGGGCTGTTTCCTGAACTGGTTCCACCATTGCGGGTTAGAATTGGCATACTGCACAAGCCTCTCCAAGAGTTCAAGGGTCCCCGAGCCTATGTAGTGCTCCAGACCCTCAGTGTCTTTCTGGGCCACCGACTCGTCAACCCCCAATAGTTTGAGAAAGGCCACGAGCAAGGCATGGCGCTGCCCGAGACCCGCCGCCA
>DATBWE010000036.1:0-3412 GCA_036514975.1 Bathyarchaeia archaeon | reverse complement strand
CTGGCCAAGAAATATCAGGAACCCCGTACTCGACTCTAGGTAGTGAGAGGCTCATGGGACGAAAAGTACAGCTTTCGGAAGAGGAGTGGAAGAAACGCCTGGACCCGAAACAGTACCACGTCATACGCGAGAAAGGAACAGAACCCGCCTTCACAGGCAAACACCTAGAAAACCACGAAAAAGGAATGTACACCTGCGCAGGCTGCGGGACAGAACTATTCTCGGCCGACACAAAGTTCGATTCCGGCAGCGGCTGGCCAAGCTTCTGGGCCCCAGCGGGCAAGGAGAGCATTGAGGAACATCCTGACAACAGCATTTTCATGAAACGCACCGAAATACTCTGCAAGAACTGCGGAGGACACCTGGGCCACGTGTTCGAAGACGGGCCCAACCCCACAGGGCTACGCTACTGCGTCAACTCCCTGTCGCTAGACTTCAAGAAGAAAGACGAGAAGAAATAGACTAATGTGCCGGCTGGCCTACTCGGATGCCCGACAGCCTGACCTGGCCTAGAATCGTACTCACTGGTCGCTGCGCGTCTCTGACCGTTCGTCCTGAGTATTCGTCTCCCACTCGAAGGCATCTGTTCCAAAACTAGGGCTGGTCTCGCCGACAGACCCGAAAAGCGAACTGTCAGACGGGACCTCCCAAGACGGCAACGTAGACTCAGGACTTGTCTCCTTACTCTCAACGGTTACTGTCTGGGGCGTCTCCTTCTTGCTCTTGGTTCTAGTCTTAACGAACACGATCACAATCTTGTACGACTCATGGCAGCTCCGGCATCGTCCAACCTGGACGACACGCTTCAGTTTGAACCCACGAGCCTTACACTGTGGGCACTCGATGAAACGGCTGCGGGTGATAGGCTCTTCCTGCTTTACAGTCTTCAACTTACGCGACTAGAGAACCAGCCAGGCGGAGGCGAAATATCCCTATTGTAACCGACGGGAGAAGAGAAAAGACCCACCCCGCCCACACTAATGCTTTGACATGCTAAGGGTCAAATCTGTACCGGCATCGAGCGGAGAAAGAATAATAACGCTCTCTGCCCATTAAAGAGCAAGATTCTCGCTTTGGCAGACGTTCTGCCAGTGTTCTTCGGGCTGGCTCTCCTACTAGGGTTCAAGCACAGCTACGATGCCGACCATCTCGTGGCAGTATCCAACCTCCTAGTGAGAAGCCCGTCCACTAGGTCAACCGCCAGGCTAAGCACTAGCTGGGCCGCAGGCCACATGTTAACAGCCTCCATCATCACCATAGCCCTCTACCTTTCCGGCCAGACAGTTCTCAACGCGCTGCTCGACAACCTTCAGTTCTCGGTAGCCATCATGCTGATTGTGATCGGGGTCTTGGGAATAGTCTCGGAGACAAGCTACTACCATGAACACGTACACCGCCACCTCTTCCGAGAACATTCTCACGCCCACTCCCACACGTCCCTACGGTCTACCATCGGCCGTTTCATCCGGTCGTCCAGGACCCTGACAGAACAAGACGATACCAACGGCCACGTATCAGCTGAGCCTCACAAGACAATGTTCGGAATCGGCATAGTACACGGCCTCGCCAGCAACGACGAGCTGCTAATCCTCTTCACAATATCCCTGAGCGTAACTTCCCTCCTCGGACTCTTACTCGGAGTAGGAGTATTCAGCATGGGCGTCGTCCTGGGAATGGTCGTCTACGGAATAGGAGTAACCTACCCCATTGCCAGATTCGGAAAGAGCCGCGTCAGAAAAACCGTCAACATAAGCGTAGCAGTCCTCAGCATCGCATACGCGGTCTTGCTTCTGGCCGGGTTCGAAACCGTAAACCCGCTAGCAGGGCTTATCGGATAAGATCGCGCAGAGCCAGTTCTCGTGGCGAAGAAAAACCCGCCAGTTCCCGATTTTGAACGGCTCGGGTTTTGACACCCTTAATAAGGGCCCGGGGCGATTTTTGATTTCTCACAAGGTAACCGGTGTTTGACTACTCCGACAGGACGCGCGTATGTCGAGCGTGGAAAGGCCGGAACAGGCCTGCTCGAAAAGATTGAGCTATTCATACCAGGCTTCAGAGGGTACAAGGAGAAAGAGATTCGCAGAGAGTCAGACCGTCTCATCCGCAACCAGGTCTACCAGAAACTCTCCGAGGCCACTGCGAAGGCCAAGGATGCTTACCGGTCGCTTGTCAACCAGGGCGTTTCCGAAGCCTGGGACGACACTGACCACATGATGGCCAAGCTTGACCGCATAACCGAGCGGATCAACCATTCCGAGTACGGCTACGCGGGCTTCTTCGACATTGCCAAGGTCAAAGAGCCTGAGCTTGACAGGATGATAGACTACGACCTCCAGATGCTCCAGATGTCCGAGGTCATCTCTCAGGCTGTCAACTCGTTGAAAGAATCCGTCGACGGCGAGCGTCCCGCGGAGGCCCGCGGCAAGGTGAAGGAGGCGCTGAAGACAGTTGATGCCCTGGAAGCAGCTTACAATAACAGGAAGCAGGTAATTTTGGGAGTCCAATAGACCATGCCGCAAATAGTAGAATGGCGAGGAGCAGGCCAGGACGACATCGTGTTCCGCTACCCCGTAGAAGAGATTCAGTGGGGAGCCCAGCTAGTAGTCCACGAGTATGAAGTAGCCGTCTTCCTACGTGACGGGAAAGCCTACGACGTCTTCGGCCCGGGACGCCACACGCTTACCACCATGAACCTGCCCCTGCTCAGCAAGGTCTTCAGCCTAGCCTTCGGCAAGACACCGTTCAAGTCCTCGGTCATCTTCGTCGGCACCAAACAGTTCGCCGGCAAGTGGGGCGCAAAGGCTCAGACCACCGAACTAGCGCCGCTAATGGTACACGGAGCCTTCTGGTTCAAGATAACAGAGCCAAGTCTTTTCGTGAACGAGGTCGTCGGCGGCCAGGGAGCCTACACCACGCCACAAGTCAACGAGTTCGTCCGCGGCTTCATCAACGAACGAACAATCGACGAGATGTCAAAGTACGACCTATCAACCGCGTTCACACGGCTCGACGAAACCTCCGTAACCGTCAAGGTCAACATCAACGACGCACTCCGCCGCCTCGGAACAGACCTGGTAGACTTCAAGTTCGAAGGAATAGACACCTCTGAAGAGTTCCGGGAACGCCTCTTCTGGATCAAACAGCGAGCTGGAACAGGAGACGTTCTTCGGATGGAAACGGCGAGAGACATCGGAAAGAGCCTCAGCCAGGCCCAGGGCGGCGGCGCAGCCCTCGGGGCAGGCATGGTCCTGATACCCCAGGTCATGAACGCTCCCATGCAGCCGTCTGGAACGCCAGCGGTTGCCCTCATCGTATGCCCAAGCTGTCACAGCCAGATCGCTCAGGGGTCGAAGTTCTGCCCCAGCTGCGGCGCAACCATGGCTGCACCGGCGGCCGCGGCCGGCTCAAACTG
>DATBWE010000035.1:0-2117 GCA_036514975.1 Bathyarchaeia archaeon | reverse complement strand
TGCAAAAGATCGAGTCAGTAGAAACCATCCCCGGAGTAGTGGGAGTATCTGAGACAAACAACATCGAGACCGGCATCACTACCCTGAAGCTTGTCCTCGAGGACGAGTCTGCAATGTCCGACCTCCTAAGCAAGATCGGCGAAAACGGGTCCAAGGTGTTGAGCATGGCCAAGGCAGAGCCCACCCTGGAGGATGTTTACATCAGCCTTGTCGGCAGGGGTCTACAGTGAAACTGGCCCAGCAGACCTTCGGCCAGCTTCTCCTGTTGAATTTTCGAGCCGCTTATGCCCGTATGTGGGTGCGGCTGAAAGGGAGCAACAGGGAAATCACCTGGATAATGGCGGAGATTCTTCTGCCAGTTCTCACGATTGGAGCTTACGTGATTCTATACCGGACACTCAGCCTTCCCGCTTCCCTAGGGTCTGCCGTGATAATCGGCGGGACCATGATCAGTTTCTGGAGCAACGTCCTCTGGAACATGTCGGCACAGTGGTTTTGGGAGAAGGAAACCGGCAACTTGGAGATGTACTTGGTGGCTCCGGTCTCGCGAATGGCCATTCTCCTCGGCATGGCGCTGGGAGGAGTGGTGAACACGTCACTCCGAGCAGCTGGAGTACTTGTGCTTGGAATCTTCGTGTTCCAGGTTCCCTTTCAGCTACGTGACATATTCGCCGCCTCACTAGTGTTCCTCCTGACGGTGGCCGCACTGTACGCGCTTGGCATGGTCTTTGCCTCGCTCTTCATGCTCTACGGGCGGGAGGCGTGGCATACCAACATGCTGCTTCAGGAACCAGTCTACTTCCTCTCAGGCTCCTACTTCCCAACAATATACACTTCAGTGATACCTGTCTGGGTCCAGGTGACTGCGACACTCATCCCCATGACAGTGGGCCTGGACGCGATCAGAATAGTAACGATCGGCGGGGGAAGCGTTTCTTCGGTCTGGCTCCACATCATCGCCCTAGTGGTTTTCAGCCTGGTCCTGTTGCCTCTTGCCCACAAGGCTCTGAGCTTCATGGAGACTCTGGCGAAACGTGAGGGGAGGCTGACGCTGCGGTGGCAGTAGCCGGCTTTTTCAGGTCCGCGCGAGAATCGTTCGCGGTCGGCTGGAAGATCGAGAGCAACTGGACAGACCCGGTCCTCTTCGCCACCTATAGAATAGTCCAGCCGCTCGCCTCACTTATGATAGTCGCGTTCATCGTCATAATAGGCGGCACCTATGGTACAGGCCTACCAAAAGACTACCTAGCACGCCTGATAGTAAGCAATGCCTTCTTTGTCTACGTGGCCCAGGTAATGATGACCATGGGCTGGCTGGTTCACACAGACCGGTCAAGGTACGAGGTGTTGAAGAACATCTACATCTCGCCCGGGACCCTTCACCCGTACATGGTCGGACGTAGCCTGGTCTCAGTTCTGAACGCAACAATCTCAGTCATCATCAGCCTGCTCTTCAGCGTCCTCCTATTCAACGGCCTCCTGAACCTCGGCCTCCCGCTCGACCTGCTCACAGTCAACCTGCTGATGCTAGTTCCCGCTGTGGTGCTAGGGTGCGCAAGCCTCATCGCCATAGGCTACATACTCTGCGCCGTCAACATAGTCTCCAACCGGATGGAGTTCATCCTTGCAGAATCAGTATCAGGAATCTTCTTCCTGCTCGGAGGTGTAATTTTTCCGCCGACCGCTCTTCCCGAATGGGTCCAGCCTCTGTCCGCCGCCCTACCAGTAACCCACTTTCTAGCAGCTGTCCGAGACAGCTTCTTCCCCGCAACCGGGCTTAACACGTACCTCCTTAACATAGGATACCTGGCCCTGGCTACTGCGGTCACGGCGCTCGTGGGAGTACTGATTTTCCGAGTTGCTGAGCACAGAGCAAAGCAGCTCGGGCTCTTCGACCGAAAGTCCGAGTACTAACGCCAGTCTACGTCAACACGTTGCAGACCTTCAGCGTTGAACCGAAGGCGTCCGGTTGTCCAGCCTTGTACGCTCGAAGGCAAGCTAGCAGCTCCTCACGGCCAACCGGTCCCAAGATCCGCCCGACTTTTCTGGCCATGACGCCCGCCAGGAACAGGTACTGCGTCAAGGACGTGAAGTTGCTGGGTCGACGGGAGAGGCTT
>DATBWE010000034.1:0-5078 GCA_036514975.1 Bathyarchaeia archaeon | reverse complement strand
CGCTCTAGGCAAGACCCTTCCGGCCACGTACATAGCCTTTGACCTGTTGCATCTGAACAGCAAGGATCTCATCTTGAGACCTCTCGAAGAGAGACAATCACGCCTGCGGACGATAGTCCGCGAGGGCCCCCACCTTCTACTTGGCGACCACGTTGACAAGAAGGGAAAAAGGTTCTATGACGAGGCTTCAAAACAGGGTTTCGAAGGCGTGATTGCGAAGCGCCGAGACTCTCCGTACCTACCCGGCGTAAGGGCGGATTCTTGGGTCAAGATCAAGGGAGCAAAGACCGTCGACTGCGTAGTAGTGGGCTTCACAATGGGCGAGGGAATGAGAGCAGCCAGTTTCGGAGCATTGGTCGTCGCGGCCTATGCAGCTGACGGGCAGCTTCAACACATCGGCAATGTGGGAGGAGGGTTTGACAACAGGAGCCTGGAGAAAATAGCGCCCGCGCTCTGGAGGCTAGTTAGGAAGACTCCCGTCATCGACGGATTAGTGGAAGCACCTACGCCGATAACCTGGGTCATGCCTCGAATCGTTTGCGAAGTGAAGTATTCTAGTATCACCCATGAGAGGAAGCTCCGATTCCCGAGGTTCAGTAGGCTACGGAACGACAAATCACCCGAAGACTGCAGGATGGAAATCTAGTCAAGGTCTTCGGTGCAAATGTTGTGCGAGAAGACATATAATCCTCGCTTAGAGCTCGGGCGGCGGTAATCATGTTGGCCGAGGTCCGCACAGTCAAAATGCCCTCATGCAACTGGTGCGGGCGCATGATACTCCCGCGGGAGGGAGCGGTGAAATTCCCGTGCCCACAGTGTGGCGAAACGACCCTTTGGCGGTGCGAGAAATGCCGGGGGTTCGGCCGTCCTTACAAGTGCCAAAAGTGCGGCTTCTCAGGACCATAAGGGGTTAGTTCATTGGCGAATGTGATGGTCTCGGTGAAAATTTTCCCGTCCGACATAATCCAGGACATGAAGGGCTTTCAGGAGACAGTAAGGAAGTCCCTGGAGGGAAAGGCGTCCGTGTACAAGTTCGAGGAGGAGCCAGTCGCGTTCGGGCTGGTCGCGCTAGTTGCCCATCTCGTAATCCCTGAAGACGCTGAGGGTCGTTGGGACGAGGTTGAGGGCCGGCTGAAGAGCCTTGACGGGATCAGTGAAGTCCAGGTTCTTGTTTCCCGCCGTGTCTGACATCTATACTTAAATTATGGTAATTAAGTTACGTTAAGCTTATATATCGTGGAAAACTCCAAAACACTGTCATGGGCTTACGACTCACCCTTCACGACGGGGACCGGGTCCTCCTGGACCTACCTCTATCGAGCCAGGAATGGGACTCTGAGACACGCAGCCTTGTCGCCAGGGAGCTGGTAGGTGTGGAGTCTGACCTAGACCGTATCTGCGAGGTCTGCGACTTCTTTTCCAACAAGAGAAGGCTCCAGATGGTGAGCCACATGGTCCGGGAAGGAGACTCATCAGCCAGTTTCACGGACCTGCTACGCGTGGCTCTCAATCCGAAATACATCTCAGACCTGGTAAACAGGTCTCCGCGAAAGGGCTTCGTGGTAAAGGACCATCACGGGTACCGTGTCTCTCCAGCAGGGCTCGGAAGCTTCCTCTTGCTATCTCTGGGAACTCGAAAGCTGCTGGAGGAGCAGGATTCCATCAATAATGACGATAAGTCTTTTGAGGAGGATTAGTCCGGTGGAAAACCAGGTCAGGAGTAGCGTACGGCACATTACTGGCCCGACTTCTCCTTACCCCCGACCGTACAATCGCGAGTTGAGCTGGTAGTGATACCCAAAGAAGTACAGCTACGAGTAGCAGACGCCAAACAGCGCGACGTCGGACACGGCAAGGTCCGCATCGACAACGAGACGATGTCCAAACTCCAGATCACGGCGGGCGACTATATCGACGTGCACGGAAAACGGACAACAGTCGCCATCGCCTGGCCGGCCTACGCGGAAGACCAAGGGCAGGAGATACTCCGCATGGACGGGCTGCTGAGAAGGAACGCAGGAGTCGCGCTGAACGAGTACGTCACTATCAAGAAGGCCGACGTTAAGGATTCCCAGACCATCGTCTTCGCGCCGACCGATGTTCGGCTAAGTGTTGACGAGGAGTTCGTCGGGTTTGTGAAACGTCGTTTCATGGACATGCCCTTTGTCGAGGGCGACATGACCCTCCTCAGCATTTTCGGAAGCGCAGTTCCACTCATCTCGACCAGGACCCGGCCACACGGCCCCGTCAAGATCACCGAGTCTACCGTCGTGCAGGTGATGAGTGAGCCCACGCCGGAAAAGAAGGGCATACCCATCGTCACCTATGAGGACATTGGCGGGCTCCACGCCGAGATTCAGAGAATACGCGAAATGGTCGAGCTTCCACTGAGACACCCGGAACTCTTCCAGAGGCTGGGCATTGAACCGCCAAAAGGAGTATTCCTCTACGGGCCACCCGGCTGCGGCAAGACCCTACTCGCGAAAGGAGTCGCGAACGAATCAGACGCCAACTTCTACGTAATATCCGGACCAGAAATCATGTCCAAGTTCTACGGAGAATCCGAGGCCCGGCTTCGAGAAATCTTCCAGAAGGCCCAGGAGACCGCTCCGAGTATCATCTTCATCGATGAAATGGACGCTATTGCGCCTAAACGAGAGGAGGTTACCGGCGAGGTAGAACGCCGGGTCGTCGCACAACTACTCTCCCTAATGGACGGCATGGGAGCAAGAGGAAACATCATCGTCATAGGTGCAACAAACCGCCCCAACGCCATCGACCCCGCACTGCGGCGTCCCGGCCGTTTCGACCGGGAGATCGAGATCGGGGTCCCGGACAAGATGGCACGCTACGAGATTCTCCAAATCCACACCAGAACAATGCCCCTCGCATCGGACGTAGACCTTCACCGGCTGTCCGACATATGCCACGGGTACACTGGTGCCGACGTTTCAGCGCTCTGCAGAGAAGCCGCAATGAAAGCATTACGAAGATACCTTCCAGAAATCAACCTGGAAGAGGAGCGCGTTCCATCAAACATACTCGAGAAGATGGATGTCAGACTCGACGACTTCACGACGGCCTACCGGGAAATCACGCCCACGGCCATGCGAGAGGTCTACATCGAGGTGCCTTCCGTCCACTGGGCCGATGTTGGCGGGCTTACGAACATGAAGCAGGAGCTCCAGGAGGCTGTAGAGTGGCCTCTGAAGAAGCCTGAAGTGTTCAAACGTGTCGGTATCAGACCCCCAAAGGGAATCATGCTATTCGGACCGCCAGGCTGCGGAAAGACCATGCTTGCCCGCGCGGTCGCCACTGAGAGCGAGGCCAACTTCATCTCCATCAAAGGCCCTGAACTGTTCAGTAAGTGGGTCGGAGAATCCGAGAAAGCGATACGCGAGGTCTTTCGAAAAGGAAGAACAGCGGCCCCCTCCATCATATTCTTCGACGAACTAGACTCCGTCGTCCCCCGCAGGGGAATGGGCTTTGGAGACAGTGGAGTTTCGGAACGCGTCATCAGCCAGCTGCTGACCGAGCTGGACGGGATAGAGTTGCTGGAGAACGTGGTGGTCATAGGCGCAACCAATAGGCCAGACATCATCGACCCCGCAATACTTCGCCCCGGAAGATTTGACCGTCTAATCTACGTCCCCGCCCCAGACCACGCGACCCGGCTTCAGATTCTCAAGATCCACACACGCAACATGCCCCTTTCGAGGGATGTTGACCTTGACCAGATCGCCTCACAGACGGCAGCCTATTCGGGGGCGGACTTGGAGGCAGTGTGTAGGGAAGCGGGACTCATAGCCCTCAGGCGCGACATTGAGGCAAAGAATGTGACACTGGAAGACTTCAGAGATGGACTGGACAAGGTCAAGCCATCAGTCACCCCTGACATGGAGAACTGGTACCTGGGATTCATCAAGAGGTACAAGAAGGAAAGAGCACCGATTCAGGTAACGTAGACCAGCCGAGAGAATGCCCGGTGAACCTTGACGGTTGAGCAGAGTGTGGAGTCCCAGGCCACTCTCCCTAGCGATCGTTGAGGTCTTGGAGAAGAAAGGAGCGATGACCGATATTGATCTTCACAAGGAGCTAAAGGATTACTTTGGAGAGGTCAGTTTTCGCGAACTCAACCGGGACCTAATGAAACTAGAACTAGGGGGAATCCTGCGGGTTACCAGGTTGATGAGAGGAAAACGTCAGGTTGAACTAACAGGAAAAGTTTGGTGAGACGTATATATCAGAGCCAGGGAGTTGTAGAGAGGAAGCGAGAGACATGACCGATTTTCCTGATGCGCCTGTTAAGATTTCAGACGGGACCTTTGACGAATTCGTGTCGAAATACCCACTGACCCTGGTGGATTGTTGGGCTCCATGGTGTGGGCCTTGCAGAGTCGTGGGACCCATCATCGACAATTTGGCGAGAGAATACGCGGGAAAGGTGGCCTTTGGGAAGCTGAACACTGACGAGAACATCGCTACCGCTTCCAAGTTTGGAATAATGGCGATACCGACGATGCTCGTCCTCAAAAAGGGCCAGCTCGTCGACCAGATTGTGGGCGCTGTCCCGAAGGCGAGAATCGAAGAAGTCCTAAAGAGTCACATGTAGTCCGGAACCTTACAGTCCTTCCAGAATACTTACTTTCACGAACGAGTATATATCTAACCAGATTTCTCTATTCCGTATAGAGGAACAGCGCTTGTCCGTTATGATGGAGGCCCGCAAGGTCCAGAAAGTCGGCCACTCCACCCTCATCGTCTCTCTTCCCAAGGCATGGGTGGTAGAGGTCGGGCTAAAACAGGGAGACATAGTGAGCTTTCGGAGAGAGCCCGATGGCGGAATCACCATCTACCCTGGACTCACCAGGGAGCGCGAAAGCTACAGATACGTAGTCAGCGCGGACCTATGCAATTCCCCGAACCTTCTAACGCGAATCATAACCGCCAACTATCTTACCGGCCACGACACAATTCAGGTGGTGTCCGGGAAGGAGCTCTCCAAGCAGCATCTTGAGGAGGTTAGGGCGGTAAGCCGCAGGCTGACGGGGCTCGGAATCGTAGAGCAGAACCTCCGG
>DATBWE010000033.1:0-11543 GCA_036514975.1 Bathyarchaeia archaeon | reverse complement strand
AGTCAGTGCCACCTCAGAACTGCCCTGGTTGGAGTGAATCCTGTCCTTTGCGGAAATGGTCAGTGAAGAGTCGGACCCTCGAATGATCGCGACCACATCGCCGACCTTCAAGCCCTGCTCCTTCACCCACTCTTTCGGGAGCGAAACGGTGTAGCTCGCGCCCCCAGTCATCTGTAACTTCCTGAATTCCAATTCGTCTGATCCCCATGTTCTATTGTGAACTATGGATATACATAGCCCAACTATATACTAAGTCGAGTATCTACTTATTCACCTATCCGGGTTTGTGAGACGAAAAGGAGTCAGGCTTGGGACTCAGAGGCATTCTCATTCCTCAGGAGAAACTCTTTTTCCAGCTCTTGGAACAGGAGTCCAAGAACGTGTTGGCTGGTGCGCAGGCCCTACGGGACCTTGTCCTAGGGTATGATCATGTGGGAGACAAGCGTGGACACATAAAGGACATTGAGCATCATGGCGACGAGATCGTCCACAGCATTTACGACCACTTGGCAAAGACGTTCGTCACACCAATAGACAGGGAAGACATTAGCAAGCTTGCCTCCCTCTACGATGATGTTCTCGACTACATCTATGCAGTTGCCAACCGTCTCTATCTCTACGAGATAGATGCTCCCACAGAACCTATGCGCAAGCTCACCGACATTGTTGTAAAGTGCGTGGAAGAGATAGACTTCGCCTTCGCGAGCATCAAGAAAATCAAAGCCCCCGAGATAGAGGTCCGGTGCAACGAGGTTGACAGGCTGGAAAACGAGGCTGACGTGATCCTAAACGACTCCGTGGCTTACCTCTTCAAAACCATGGACCCGATTATGATAATGAAGTTGAAGGAAGTCTACGAGCTGATGGAGACAATAACGGACAAGTGTGAAGACGTTGTGCAGGTAATCCGGGACATCGTCCTAGAGTACTCCTAGCCTTGGCGGAGCTCTCCCTTGCAGTACTGGTTGTACTAGGGCTAGTACTGGCTGCGGAGTTTGTCAACGGTTGGACAGATGCTCCCAACGCAATCGCCACGGTAGTTTCTACAAGGGTCCTCACACCACTACAAGCGGTCATAGTCGCTGCCTCCCTCAACACTCTAGGCGCAATGTCTGGGACAGCAGTCGCAGCCACGATCGGCAAAGACATTGTACGACCCGAGTTCATCAACGTCTACACTGTAGCCGCGGCGATGGTGGCAATCGTCTTCTGGAGCACTCTGGCCTGGTACTATGGGCTGCCGACAAGCGAGTCCCACGCGCTCGTCGCCGGGCTTACAGGTGCCGGGCTTGCCACAGCAGGCCCGCAGGCGGTTCTCTGGGCGGGCTGGCAGAAGGTGCTCATTGGCCTTGGATTTTCGACCTTTCTAGGCTTTTTCGGGGGTCTTCTTCTGATGGGGCTCATCTACCGTCTCGGAGCCAGAACCCCGCCATCCACCATACGCCGAATCTTCGGTAAGCTCCAGATAGTGTCTGCAGGCTTCATGGCCTTCAGCCACGGCTCCAACGACGGCCAGAAGTTCATGGGAACCTTCGCCCTAGTTCTGCTCTTGGGAGGTGTGCTCCAGGTTTTCGAAGTACCGTTCTGGGTAATCCTGCTGAGTAGTATTACGATGGGTATTGGAACGAGCGTCGGGGGTTGGAGAATCGTCAAGACTATGGGTCTTCGCCTCACACATCTCAGACCTGTCAACGGGTTCGCGGCGGAAACAGCCGCCGCAACAACGATAGAGCTAGCTTCCAGGCTTGGGATACCCCTGAGTACCACTCACACCATCAACACTTCCATAATGGGGGTGGGCGCGACCCGCCGGCTGTCCGCGGTGCGATGGGGAGTGAGCCGAGACATCATACGGGCGTGGGTACTCACTTTTCCTGTATGTGGCCTCATCGCCTGGGCAGTAGCCACGGTCCTCCTAGGGCTACAGTAAGACCCCTGGAACAGTTTCGCCCAGCTAGACCACGAAAACTTCCAGGACCCTAGTTACAACACCACCAGCCCAATGACCTTTACAATTCTCGGAAACGAAGACTATCCGCCTTCTCGTAGCAAAAGAAGCCCAGAGTCAGCCCAATTTCGGAATCTGAAGACTCTAATTCTGAACTCTTCCAAACCACGCTGAAACCCCCACCATGTTTATACCAATCGACCCCCGTCACGAAAATGGTTCCAAGCCCATTCTCACGCCCAACTCGTAAAAAATCGCCCATTTCAAGCCCGCACAGAAACCGGCCCCAAAAAGAGGGGAGTCTGACTGCGAAATTCTGCGACGCAAAAGAGGCCCTCAGGGACCCCGTGAAAACCCGGACAGTTTCACCCCGAAACGAAGAACACCCGTTCTATTCCTTCCTGAAGACCAGGCAGTAATGGTGACAGCGGTTACCCACCCACGCATTATACACACCCAGCGGCAGCAAACGCTTATCGTCAAGCAGCCAGATACGCTCATCCTTCGGAACCCACAAGTCCGACAAGGAGACCAGCGTATCAAACGCGAGCGGCCACAACCTCCCGTCCGCAAAAACATTGTTCGTCACCACCACAAGATACCCGCCAGGCCTAACAACGCGGTAGACTTGGTCAAAAATCAACTTCTGCGCCTCCACAAACCTGTGGTAGTCAGAAATATTCCCAATATCCCGCACGTCAGTACTGTACACCGTGTCCCACCCCTTCTCCAGACGCGCCCGCTGCCTCATACTCGCCCGGACCAGCTGGTTCCAGTAAGGAGGAGAAGTAATACAGAAATCAAACAGGGGAAAACCTTCCAACAACTCCACCAATCGCTGAGAATCACCCTCCACGACAACCTGCCGGGTCGAGCCCTCTCCCCCGGCCACTCTCAGCCTCGCTCTCGCAATACCAGCGTACTTCGGGTTAACCTCCACACCCACCCCGTTACGTCCCGCAATCATCGCTGCTAGAAGCGTACTGCCTGTGCCCAGAAACGGGTCCAAGACCCACATTCCTCGCTTGGTGAAAAACTCGACAAACCCTTGAACAAGGGTTTCAGGAAAACCAGCAGGATGAACAAGCTTCGCCCTGTCACGGCGCGGTGGGCTATGAACAAACCATGACTTTGTAAACTTCACCCAGTCCCTGCCTGTCAGATCGTTGAGTCTGTTGACAATCTGACGATGCTTCGTCACAGGCTTCGACGCCGAAACAGTTTTCAACCTGCAAGCCACTTTTGCGATTAGGTTTATTAACGGGTTTCCGGCTGGGGCGTGCTTCACCCGGTAGGTCGGACCCCAGCCCGTCTCCCGCCCGAGGTAGCATCAAGTATTTGGTAAAGAAGCAGGACAAGGAGAAGGAACCCTCTTACGACGTTTTCCAGCACGAACTCGTTCCCAAACACATCCTGCTCAAGCCTAACGAGGCAAGAGAAGTCCTAGAACGATACCATATCAAACCCTTCCAGCTACCCTACATCAAGTCCAGCGACCCATCAGCACGCGCCGTAGGAGCAAAGGTCGGCGACATCATACGCGTCATCCGCCGCAGCTCCACAGCAGGCGAATCCGACTTTTACAGGTACGTAGTAGAAGAATTCTGAAAACAAGACTATGGATTTGGTAAAATGCCATTAACACAAACCCAGCTCTGGAACCTTTCAAAAGAATTCATCCGCGACAGCGGCCTCGTCCACCAGCACATAGACTCCTACGACGACTTTGTCGAACGAGGACTACAGGCGATCGTCTACGAGGTCGGAGAACTACCCATCGAGATCGGAGACTACCCCCTGCGCATACGCCTCGGCAAGGTCGAAATTGGAACACCCCGCGTCATAGAAGTAGACGGGACAGAACGCTCCATCTACCCTGCAGAAGCACGCATCCGAAACTTGACCTACGCGGCCCCGCTACACATGGAAATGATACCAGTCATCGGCGAACGGGAAGGCCAGCCCGAAATGGTTTACGTCGGTGACCTCCCAGTCATGCTAAAATCCCGCCTCTGCCTCTTATCGAAGCTTGACCACGACGACCTGGTAGCGGTCGGCGAAGACCCCCTAGACCCCGGAGGATACTTCATAGTAAACGGTTCCGAAAGAGTGATAGTCGCGCTAGAAGACCTAGCCGCAAACCGCATACTAGTAGATATAGAGCACACAGGTGTCAACCCAACCTACAAGGCTAAAATCTTCTCCACAACGGTCGGGTTCCGAGCCCGAATTGAATGCGCCCTGAAGAGCGACGGCGCAATCTATGTAACAATGCCGGGTATTCCAAGCGACCTACCCTTCGTAATCCTCATGCGCGCCCTAGGCATAGAATCAGACGCCAGGGTCGCGGAACTCGTTAGCCCAGACCCTGACATACAAGACGAGCTGGAAACCTCCTACGAGAAGTCCCTCGAAGCAACAACGACTCGCGACGCTCTCCTCTACCTTGGAAACCGTCTGGCGCCTGGCCAGATGGACGAGTACAGGCTGAAGAAAGCGGAGTCAGTCCTAGACCGAAACTTCCTACCGCACCTAGGACGAGTACCCGGTGACAGAAACCAGAAAGCGCTCTTCCTATCTGAGATAGCCATCCGCGTTGTCGAAGAGAAGCTCGGCCGGAGGAAACCTGACGACAAAGACCACTATGCGAACAAGAGATTGAAGCTGGCAGGTTCACTGCTTGCCGAGCTTTTCAGAATCACGTTCCGAAACCTAACCAGGGATCTGAAATACCAGCTCGAACGAATAACCATCAGACGACACATCGAATTTTCCATCGCGAACGCCATCCGCCCCGGAATAATCACAGAACGCGTGCAGCACGCCATAGCTACGGGAAATTGGGTCAGGGGGCGCATCGGAGTGACACAACTACTAGACCGGACCAACTTCATCAGCACCCTCAGCCACCTCCGCCGCCTGCAATCACCCCTTAGCCGAAGCCAGCCCAACCTAGAGGCCCGGGACCTACACCCCACACATTACGGAAGGCTCTGCCCAGACGAGACACCTGAGGGCTCAAACTGCGGACTTGTAAAGAACCTTGCACTCTCCAGCAACATATCCGTAGGGATAGACCCGCGAGAAATGGTGGACAAACTGCACCGAATGAGTGTCATACCCGTAGAAGACGCTGACAAGAAACTCAAGACCGCAGGTGGAAAAGTCCTTGTTGACGGGCTGATCGCGGGCTACGCTAAAGACCCTGCAGCCCTCGCTGACGAGCTTAGACAGTACAGACGACAGGGCAAGATAAGCCCAGAAGTCAACATCGCCCACATCATACCTGACTCAGAAGGCGGACGAAGCGAACTACACATCAACTGCGATGCAGGACGCGTACGTCGCCCGCTCATACTCGTCGACAATGGTAGGCAACTCCTTTCGGAACAGCACTTGGTTCAGCTTGAAGAAGGAAGAATAACCTGGCAGGACCTCATCCGCACCGGCGTTGTCGAGCTGCTTGACGCTGACGAAGAAGAGAACAGCCTCGTGGCTATGTACGAGCACGAACTCCGCAGAGACCACACCCATCTAGAGATTGCGCCATACACTATGCTTGGAATTGCAGCAAGTCTCATACCCTTCCCCGAACACAACCAGTCTCCCAGAAACGCTTACGAATCAGCCATGGCCAAACAGGCCCTGGGAGTGTTCTCCACAAACCTCTTCAACAGGGTAGATTCACGGTCACACCTCCTCCACTATCCGCAAACACCTATCGTCCAGACCAAGCCCATGGAGGTCTTCAACTATCTGGAACGCCCTTCCGGACAGAATGTCGTCGTCGCCATACTCTCCTTCCAAGGCTACAATATGGAAGACGCCATCATAGTCAACAGGTCCTCAGTGGACAGAGGGCTCTTTCGGTCCACATTCTACCGCATATACGAGGCAGAAAGCCGCCAGTACCTAGGAGGCCTCCGAGACAAGTTCGAGATTCCTGAAGCCGGAATCAGAGGCTACAGGGGAGACAGGTACTACCGGCTGATTGAGGAAGACGGAATAATCTCTCCTGAAGCTGAAGTAGCAGGAAACACAGTCCTAGTCGGTAGAACCAGCCCTCCAAGGTTTCTGGAGGAATATCGCGAGTTCGAAGTCAAAGGCCCAACCAAAAGAGATTCTTCCGTTACCATGCGGCCGTCCGAACAGGGAATTATCGACCAGGTTTTCGTTACAGAGTCCATCGAAGGCAGCAAACTTGTAAAGGTAAAGGTGCGAGACTTGCGAATCCCAGAGCTAGGGGACAAGTTCGCATCTCGACACGGCCAGAAAGGGGTCATCGGGCTACTCGTCCCCCAGGAAGACATGCCCTTCACCGTTGACGGTGTCGTTCCAGATGTCATCATCAACCCTCATGCCATACCCTCACGAATGACCATCGGACAGTTCGTCGAGACACTCGGCGGCAAGACCGCTTCTCAGATGGGAGAGATTATTGACGGGACGGCTTTCGAGAATATCGGGCCCGATTCTATAGGAGAATTATTGGCCAAGCTGGGATTCCAGAAGAGCGGCCGGGAAACGCTCTATAACGGGATAACAGGTGAAAAACTGGCCGCAGACCTGTTTATCGGGGTAGTCTACTACCAGAAACTCCACCATATGGTATCGGACAAGATGCACGCCCGTGCACGGGGGCAAGTGCAGATGCTCACACGACAGCCCACAGAAGGCCGGGCCCGAGGAGGGGGGCTGCGGTTCGGAGAAATGGAGCGAGACTGCCTCATAGGGCACGGAGCCTCGGCACTTCTGCGTGACAGGCTTCTCGAAGAATCTGACAGGTACGTAGCCTTCGTTTGCGAGAACTGCGGAACAATAGCCTACCATGACATCAAACAGAACAAGTACATCTGCCGGCTTTGCGCTGAAAAAGCCTCCATATCTCCCGTAGCAATTTCTTACGCGTTCAAACTTCTCGTACAAGAACTCTCCGCGCTGGGCATAGCGCCAAGGATGAACCTGGAGGAGAGAGCCTAGACATGTCGCTCGCTGCAATGGAAGAGGCTCACAAAGTAATTCAGAGCATACGCTTCAGCCTCCTTAGCCCGACAGAACTGCGCAAGCTCTCTGCCGTGGAAGTACAGGCCGGTGACACCTATGATGAGGATGGGGTTCCAATAGTATCTGGACTGATGGATGGACGGTTAGGCACCCTTGAGCCGCGCCAAAAGTGCAAGACCTGCGGAAACACCGCGTCCGCGTGTCCAGGCCATTTTGGCCACATTGAGCTCTCAGAGCCCGCGATACACGTCAGTTTCGCCAAGCTCATTCACCGTTTGCTCTCCATCACGTGTCGGAACTGTGGGAGAATACTACTTAGCGAAGAAAAGATTGAGAAATTCAGGGCGAGACACAGCGAGCTCAAGCAGCGTCTCAATACTATTCCCGACGCGTTTCTAGACGAGGTCATAAAGGACTCGAAGAAGGCGCAGCAGTGTCCTCACTGCGGGCAGAAGCAGTTTCCGATTGAACACGGGAAACCTACCACCTTCCACGAAATCGTGACAGAAGGAGGGGCCGTACGCCTCACGCCCAGCACTGCAAGAGAGAGGTTGGAAAGAATTCCTGACGATGACCTCATACTTCTCGGCATGGACCCCAAGGCCGCCAGGCCAGAATGGGCTGTACTCCAGGTCATGCCAGTCCCCCCTGTTTCAGTCAGGCCATCAATCACGCTAGAATCCGGAATTAGGTCAGAAGACGACCTGACCCACAAGCTCGTCGACATCATACGAATCAATCAAAAACTTCGAGAGGCCCTGGAATCGGGCGTCCCAATCAACATCATACAGGAACTACACGAGCTCCTGCAGTACCACGTAACCACCTACTTCGACAACGAAGTCTCAGGGCTCCCCCCTGCCCGACACCGGTCCGGAAGGGCATTGAAGACCCTCTGCCAGCGCTTGAAGGGCAAAGAAGGAAGGTTCAGAGGAAACCTCTCCGGCAAAAGAGTTGACTTTTCGGCCAGGACGGTTGTCTCCCCTGACCCTAACCTAGACATTAACGAAGTCGGCGTCCCGCTAGACGTAGCAAGCCGTTTGACCATCCCCGAGAAAGTGACCGCCCATAACTTGGAGGAGATGAAGAGACTCATAGACAATGGACCCGACAACTACCCGGGAGCTCTCTACATCGTTAGGCCCGATGGCAGAAGAGTCCGTCTCGAATTCGTGACCGACCGCAAGGTTGTTGCCGAGGCAATCCAGCCCGGGTTCGTCGTGGAGAGACACCTAAGGGACGGAGACACTGTATTGTTCAACCGCCAGCCAAGTCTCCACCGCATGTCGATAATGGCACACCAGGTAAAGGTCCTTCCCTACAAGACCTTCAGGCTAAACCCTACTGTCTGCCCTCCTTACAACGCTGATTTTGACGGGGACGAAATGAACCTTCACGTTCCACAGGGGGAGGAGGCGAGGACAGAAGCGCGGTTGCTAATGCAGGTACAGGACCAAATTCTCTCGCCACGATACGGAGGCCCCATCATAGGGGCGATAAGGGACTCTCTCACGGCAGCCTTCCTTCTCACTCAGAAGTCCACCCTTCTAAACCGTCACGATGTGTCGAAGCTCTTGTCAGCCGCCGGATACGAGGGACCGTTGCCCGAGCCGACGGTAGCCAAGCCAGAGGAAAGGTGGACGGGCAAACAGATCTTCAGCGTAGTGATGCCTGAAGGCTTCAACTTCGTCTCGAAGTCGAACCTCTCAAGCTACTACAAATGCGAAGACTGCGACAGGGGAGTAATGCACGACTGTGCCTATGACGCGTTCATCGTGATAAAGGACGGAATACTTGAGAGGGGAGTCATCGACAAGGCATCCATCGGCGCAGAAAAGTCCGAAAGCCTCTTCCACCGGATAGTTAAGGACTATGGCTCCGAAGAAGCCAGACGGTTTCTCAACGCGGTAACTAGACTCCTCGATCGTTTCATGGTGATGAGAGGCTTCACCTACGCCATGGACGAGCTTCAGATACCTGACACGACAAGGGACAAGATTTCGAAGGCGATCTCCAAGGCGGAGGAGAAGGTAAACGAGTATATTGAGAGCTACAGGAAGGAGACAATGGAACGTCTTCCAGGCCAGTCGCTTGAGGAGTCGCTGGAGATCTATATCATGAACGAGCTCTCCCGCGCGAGGGATGTGGCGGGCGATTACTCTGACCAGTTCTTCCAGATGGATAACAGCGGCGTAATCATGAGCCGGGCCGGCGCGAGAGGGTCCACGCTGAACATGGGGCAGATGACAGCCAGCGTCGGCCAACAGTCGATTCGTGGGAAACGGATTCTTCGAGGGTACCGTGGACGGGCGCTGTCATTCTTCAGACACGGCGACGCGGGAGCCGCGGCTAGAGGTTTCGTGTACAACTGCTACAGAGACGGGCTCGACCCCATCGAGTTCTTCTTCCACGCGATGGGCGGACGGGAAGGGCTCGTAGACACTGCTGTGAGAACGCAGCAGAGCGGCTACATGCAGCGTCGGCTAATTAACGCGCTAGAGCATCTCCGAGTCGAATACGATGCTACAGTACGCGATTCTAGGGGCAACATCATTCAGATACGCTATGGCGAGGACGGTGTCGATACCGCGAAGAGTGACCACGGTAAGGCGGTGAACATTGACCGTCTCGTGGAAAGAGTACGTCTGACCATGAAGAAAGGGGTCCCTGCGTCCAAAGAGCATGTTGAGGAGGCTGTCGAGAAGGCGACACATGTACTGTCTCCGCTGATTCTGAACAGGCTGCGGTTGACGTTAACCAGTGCGAAGCTGCCGAAGGCTGCTGTTGACGATGCTGTCGATGAGACTGTTGAAAACTACAAGCGTGCCCTGGTGGAGCCCGGGGAAGCGGCAGGCATAGTATCGGCCCAGTCAATCGGGGAACCAGGGACCCAGATGACCTTGCGAACCTTTCACTTTGCCGGAGTCAGAGAGCAAAACGTCACACTGGGACTTCCCCGCCTAATTGAAATCGTGGACGCTAGGAAGCTCCCATCAACACCTAACATGACGGTGTACCTCGACTCGAAGCACAGGACCAGTAAAGAGAAGGCTCAGGAGGTTGCCACCCTCCTTACCCATACAACCCTCGGCGACATTGCTACAACCTTAGAGTCGGACATTACTAGGATGAAGATTGAGGCCACCCTTAACCCGCAGGCGATGCGTGAGAGGGAAGTTACAGTACAAGATGTACGTGACGCGCTGAAGATCTCCGGCTGTGAGGTCAAGGTTGAAGGCTACCATGTGGACATAAAGTCTAATGATCTTGAGATTCCTCAATTCCGACGCTTGTCGAGTAAGCTTCCAGTTCACCATGTCAAGGGTATTCCCGCTGTTAAGAGGGCGCTGGTTCTGGAGGAAAAGGGGGAGTGGATTGTCCGGACGGAAGGGTCGAGTCTAGCGTTGGCATTGGAAGTGCCGGGGGTTGATACTACTCGGACGGTCAGCAACAATATCAACGAGACCGCCTTGGTTCTGGGCATAGAGGCTGCCCGAAACGTCATCGTCCGGGAAGCTCTAGGAGTACTGGAGGAACAGGGCCTCGATGTGGATATCCGGCATGTGATGCTTGTGGCTGACATGATGACCTCGTCTGGCGAGGTTCTCCAGGTCGGGAGACATGGTGTTAGCGGCGAAAAAGCTAGCACTCTCGCGAAGGCAGCGTTCGAGATTACCATTCCCACGATAGTGGACGCCGCTGTCAAAGGAACAGTTGACACCCTGCGCGGCGTGGCTGAGAATGTTATTGTAGGCCAGCAGATCCCAATGGGCACAGGCCTCATCGAGGTTTCGATGAGTATGTCCCGGAAGGCAAAGTAGAATGGTTGACGTGAATAAGCAGATCCGCATGGCGGTCAAGACTGGTAAGGTGGAGTTCGGCAGCAAGACCGCGATCTCCAGCGCTGGCCAGGCTAGGGCCAAGCTCGTTATTCTTGCGAGTAACTGTCCGACGGAGACGCGTGACGAGATTGTCTACCGGGCGGACCAGGGTGAGGTTCCTGTCTACGTGTTTCAGGGTTCGAGCCTGGACCTTGGGGCTCTCTGCGAGAGGCCTTTTCCGGTCTCGGCAATGGTGGTCCGTGAGCCGGGGGACTCGGAGGTCTTGAAGCTGGTTGAGATGAAGTGATGCTCCAGCCTAAGATCAAGCTGACTAGTGAGGAGATGAAGTACATGGCTCTTTTCGAGAGTATTACCGGGGCGACTACTCAGGACTGCGTGATTGATGAGAAGCTGGGAAGGATTATTTTTGTTGCCAAGCCGGGTGATATGGGCCTGGCGATTGGGAAGGGTGGGAAGAACATCAACATGCTGCGGAGTATGACGAGCCGGCAGATTGAGGTGGTGGAGTACGCTGATACTCCTGAGGGCTTGATCCGGAACAGTCTTGCGCCGGCGAAGATTAAGGAGATTCGCGTGACTGAGCGTCCGGACAAGAAGATTGTTGTTGTGGAGATTGATGGGCGCGACAAGGCTATTGCTATTGGCAAGAACGGGCGGACGATTGACAAGACGCGGATGCTGGTTAAGCGGTATTTCGACATTGGGCATGTCGTGGTCGCGTAGCTTCCTCCGTTAGAGTGAAACTGTCC
>DATBWE010000032.1:0-3524 GCA_036514975.1 Bathyarchaeia archaeon | reverse complement strand
AGGTCCGAACGTCTTGAGGGCAAAGACACCCCTAGTATTCATGACCCTAATCGTTTCGTCTCTTCTAGCCCCTTTGCTCATATCCAATGTCCGGGCGGCGGATTGTCCACCCAGCTGCAACTTCGAGGCCGGCACGAATGTCCCAGCAACCGAAGGAACCGTGCGCGTCCGCCTCGACGGAAGTGCCACTTACAATCTCAATCGCACTTTTTCCTTCCCTTACAATACCTCCCACACCCTCGAAGTGCTTGACACGCTAATCAGCGCACCCTCCGGTGCGCGCTACGTTTTCAAACAATGGTCCCACTGTCAACTGTCCTGCATACAATGGTCTACCACTCCGATGTTATCCGGCAGCCCGTTCCCCATACTCGCAAACTATACGACCGGCGACAACGGGCCCTTCGTTGCAGAGTTTGAAAAACAGTTCCAGGCATCTTTCGCATTCACAGACCCTTCTGGTCAAGCAATAAGCCGGCCGAGTTCGATAACGCTGGCAGGTCCAAGGACTGTTTCTATTCCGAACAACGCATCGTCCTACCAAAACCTATGGCTCCGCGCGGCACTCTGGACTGTTACAGACGCGACTTGGCAGAGTATGCCCAGCATGGTCGACGGGACCCAGACGATCGACCTCAGGACCGGTCCCGTTTCAGCGCAGATCCGGCTGAGAGCATACACTGCAACGGTAAAGGTTGTTGACAGGTTAAACAATCCGATTTCGGGCGTAAGCCTATTCGTCCGACTCACAAACCAGACTTCCACAGAATTGCCCTTCACAACAGACAGTCAAGGACAGGCACAGCTGGGCTACATACCTCTAGGGTCCTACACGGTACGGGTTGTCTACCAGAACCAGGATATGGGAAGCTGGGTCGTAGAGGCCTCACAGACCCCTGTGAATACGATTCCGCTTAACGTGGGAGGAACGACCAGCGGGCCAATAATTTCCGCAGTGGTCCTCCTGACGATATTTGGAGTGGCAATGTTCCTGCTGCTGTTAGCGGTCAAGGTTCGGAAGCCACCGCTTCCCCCTACCATATAGCCCGGCCTACGTCTTCGATTCTTTCTTCTTCGGTTTCCTAGTCTGCCTAGGCTTTCCCAGCTCCATATCACCTATCAAGTGTTTTGACCTAGACGAGTTGATAACGCTTATACTCGCAGAGACAAGGTGGTCGTATGCCCCGTTCCGATGACACAGGCCGCGCCGGAACTTCAACGGGGCTTGAGGAGCTAGAGGATATTGAGATTCTCAGAAACCTACTCGAGGTCCGAACAAGGCTTGTAAAGGAAAAGAATGGAATCGACGCAGACCTCGAGTAGAACCTTAGGTTCTCGGCGAGGAACGGTTCCCCTTTAGGGATGCACTCTTGTGGACCTGTTTCTTCGGAGCAGGCCCGAGCAGGTTGGGGGAGACCACGACCGCGGTCTGCGTCTTCTCGACGCCATCGACCTTCTGAATCTGAGAAAGGACAAGCTCGGAGAGCGAGGGGAGGTCTGATACTTCCGCGAAGGCTATCACGTCGAACGGGCCTGTTACTGCGTGGGCCATTTTCACGCCTCTGATCTTAGATATGGCCTCTGCGGCTCCTTTTGCCGTCCCTGGAGATAGCTGCATCAAAATGTATGACACTATTCCCATCATCCACACGCTTCCAGTATTACAGATGCACCTTCATTGTTGGCCCGGGATTAAGGCTTTGGCAGGACTCGCGTCCGGTACGGTACCTTTCCGAGAATTGAACCGGTTACAATCCCTATTCATATTCCCCGCCCAGCCTAGGCTACACCACTGTCTGGAGACTGCGACGCCTCTAGCCCGGGGTGAAAATGGTTACTGGAGAGACAAACCGCCCCCTTCAAAGAATTCTACCGGCTAATCGGCGGAAGCCTTCCTGACGCCTCCTCAATCCTAATCTCAGGAGACCCTGGAAGCGGAAAATCCACTCTGGGACAGCAGATCCTCTACGATGAGCTCTACCTGGCCAAGCCCTGCATCATTGTTACCTACGACACGTTCCCGTCCAGCATCCTCGAAAGAATGAGCCAGTTCGGATGGGACCCCCGTAGATACCAGCTCATCAACAAACTGGACGTTGTTGACTGCTATTCAGCTACCGCAGGCGTTACGGAAGGAGTAGTGCCCGAGCCCTTCGACCTCACAAATGTCAGCATATACCTCACAGCCGTTATGGAAAAGCTTGGAAACCGGCAGGTAACGATACTGGTAGACTCGCTGATGCCAATCTTCAGCGAGACAGAAAGCAAGCACGCCGTGGGCTTCCTCCAGAGCATTGCCGCCAAGGTGAAAAAGGCCGGGGGAAAGATGATAGCCACTCTCTCGACCGGGTCCGTCCCGTCGGAGCTGTTCCACAAGGTGGAGAGCATGGTGGACGGCGTGATAGAGCTAAGAATGGTGGAGGAACACGACATGCTGCAGAGGTACCTTCTCGTCAGAAAGATGGACCGTCGGCAAATCTTGCCTAGGCTAGTCCGTTTCGACATAATCAATGGGAAAGGAATTCAGCTGAAATTCCCCAGGTTCGGATCCCTCTGGAAATCTGGAGTAATCCCAAGAACGTAATGTTCTGTGCACGGGACTCAGGAGCCTCAACCGATTGTCTCGCCAAGAACAGTTTCACTGACTAGTACGCGTCAACGACCAGTCAGCTACGGCCTTCTCGCACCAGTCCAGTGGGGAGTGCACAGGAAAGACCGCAAAAGCAATCTGGAGCAATCCAGAAGCCCCAATCTATTTATCTGCCAGCAGGGTATGAACTAGCGGAACCCTGCATGGCTGAGCAGAACACCCCCGAGTATCCTCAACACCTCGACCTTGAGAGGGAGCTTACGCGGAAAGAGCGCCAGATTGAATATCTCCAGACGGAACTGCGCCGCTACCACAACCTGATGGAGGAGCTCAAGCAGGGAATGCGGCCCATTGGGTCCATAGAGGACGTCCGAGAGGACACAGCCCTCGTTCGGCTCTCGGGAGGACAAGCTTTCCAGGTGAACATACCACCTGAACTCAGGGAAAAAGTATCCACCGACGTGGACGCGGTTCTCTCGCCTACAAAGGGAGTTATCGTCGATATTGTCGAACGGCTCCGCGAGAGGTCCATCCTAGAATACCAGGTGGAAAAGGCTCCGAAGGTGTTCTACAACGACATCGTGGGTCTGGACCGGGAACTAGTGAGCCTGAGGCAGGCGGTAGAATGGATCGTCAACCCTGAAGTCAGAGCCCGACGCGAACAGATTATCAGGGACCCGCGGATGCTGGAAGAGGCAGGGTCAGTTCTGCTGTTCGGACCGCCTGGAACGGGCAAGACATTCATGGCGAAGGCGGTCGCGGGAACCATAAGCAAGGAAGCACAAGAGACAAGCTTTCTGAAGATCGAGAGCTATGAAATCGTTTCCAAGTGGCTGGGCGAGTCGGCAAAGAACGTCAAAGAAGTCTTCAAACTCGCACGAGAATCGGCCCCGACGATCCTGTTCGTCGACGAGGCCGATGCCATAGGCCGAGC
>DATBWE010000031.1:0-2136 GCA_036514975.1 Bathyarchaeia archaeon | reverse complement strand
TGGACCCGTTTTCGCCGATCTTGCTTAGAAGGTCGGACATTGTGGACTCGTCCTCGAGGACAAGCTTCAGAGTTGTGATGCCGGTCTCGATGTTGTTTGTCTCAGACACTCCTACTACTCCTGGGATGGTTCTTACTGACTCGATCTTTTGCAGGTTCGGGCTTATCTCAATCTTCCAAGACGGACGGCTGGCGAGCTGCGCCTTCAGTCGCTGAGGAGTATCACAGGCGAGAATCTTGCCTTTGTCGATTATGCCGACTCGGGCGCACATCTCGTCAGCCTCCGCCATGTAATGGGTCGTCAGAAGAACCGTCTTGTTCCCGTCCATCATCCAAGACTTGATGAAGGTCCTGAGATGCTTGGCTGAGATCACGTCAAGCCCGAGGGTGGGCTCGTCAAGAAACAGGACAGAGGGGTCGTTTATGAAACCCCTGGCGAGGTTGAGCCTCTGCTTGTAACCCGTCGAGAGCTTGTTCATTCGCGAGTCCGTGAACTCCTCCAGCCCCAGCTGCTCCACTAGCTTCTGCATTCTGTCCCGGGCAAGGTCTCTGGAGAGCCCGTAGAGCTGGGAGAAGAACCAGAGGTTCTCCCTAACGCTGAGTATGCCGTAGCCTGGGGTTTCACCGCCTGAGACTAGGTTGATGATGTGACGAATCTGGCCAGCGGACTTGACCGCGTCTAGTCCTTTGACGTAGGCTTCTCCCTCTGTCGGAAGCAGCAGTGTGCAGAGTATCTTGATGAGGGTGGTCTTCCCCGCCCCGTTGGGCCCTAACAGCCCGAAAATCTCTCCTTCGTTCACCTGAAGGTCGACCCCGTCGAGAGCCACCACTGGGCTTCCCCCCTTCGGGCCCTTGAAGAGACGCTTCAAGCGCCTAGTCTCGATGGAAAGGTCTCGCTTCAACGTGGGTGTTGTGGACGGCGGGCGCGAGATATGAACTTGTTCGGAAATCCGCTACCAGAACCGTTCCTTCAAAGCTTCCCGCTCCGCGGACATTAGGGCTTCGAAGAAACCTCCGGTGGGCCTACGGTGTTTTCGGAGAATCTCTTCAGCGGCCTCTACAGTAACTCGTCTTCCGGAGAGGGTGTAAACGGCAAGCCTGCCGTGTCGGCCCACAAGCTTCGCGGTTTCCTCAGCCCTCGCCAGAATGTCCTTCTCTCTGTCGGAGAGCCGCACGCCTTTCTTTGACAGTATCTTCTTTATCTCATCGTCTGAGAGGCCGAGTACTCCGAGCTTCTTGGCCCCGCACTCTGGACACTTGATTGCGACAGGGACCTCTTTCATCCGTCGCATCTCCACGTAGTTCCAGCACGAGGTGCAGACAATTGTTCTGACCTCGTTGAGTATTCGTGCCTTTGTAGACTCTACTAGAATCTGGCTCAGCTTCTCCGCCGGTATGAGGTCTGTTCTCCTGCTAATCCTCTCCAGCCCGACCCTAGCTATCGGGGTTACCTCGCCAGCTGCTTTGACGATTCTTGCGTCAATCGCTCCTGTTGCTATGGACCCTAGAACCTGTCGAGTGTGGGGAATGTCCAGGTCTCTCTCGAGTGTTTCACGGACCGCTTCGTCCATGATTACTGTGTTCTCGAAGCTCTTGGCCAGCTGGCGGATTGTCATGTTGCTCATGTCCACCCATCTGGATATGGCTCCGAACCGTCTGGCCACATGTACCAGCCGCCTCTTGAACAGGCCGGTCCTCTTCGACGCCGCAACAGCGACCTCTTCAACCTCCAGCCCTGACAGCCGTTTGAGGGCTTTCAGTACGTCCTTCGCGTCAACTCCGCCTGCCACTTGAAACACTATCCGGTAGGGGTCCTGCTGGATTCCGACGCTGACTCCTGCCTCGTCGGAGAGAATGTGCCCGACGAGCCTTGCCAGGGTCCTGTTGACCAGGGTTCCAAGGTGGGAGTTGACGATGATGAAATCGTCCCACTCCTCGATTGTCAGCAGTTTGTCGCTCGGGACAGGAATGCCCTCCTCGCACTGGCCGAACGTTTCCGAGAGCGCCCTTGCCAGGGTCTCCTTGTCGGCGGGATACTTTTCGGCGAAGTGGCCGCAGATACTGTCTAGGCCCTGACCGTTCTTGTAGAGGTCTTCCGTCACCCGTCTGACCTCGCCTACTTCAGCGGCGACATCAT
>DATBWE010000030.1:0-5304 GCA_036514975.1 Bathyarchaeia archaeon | reverse complement strand
TGCCAGTCCCAGGGACCCTCAGGCGTGTGCCCGTTGACGAGCGGGAGCTTGCTGATACGCTTGAGAAACAGTTTAGCCTTCCCAGGAACGAAACCCGGGCGTATCTTCTACTGCTGGAGGCCGGTGACCCTACTCAGGACCAGATTGCTGAAACATTAGGCATCAATATCAACGAGGCGAAAGAGTTGTTTGGTCGGATGAAGTCCAGGGGACTAATCATTGACAGCCCTACTGGAGCTTCGCGGTATGCGCCGTTACATCCTCGAATGTCAATGACTAACCTCTTCAAGGTCTTCGAGCAGGACCTCGTTCAGTCCCTTCGTGACCGCAGGGCTACGGTCGACCGAGTGGTCAACCTTCTAACCCCTATTTTCGAAGAGAGAAAGAGGTAGGAAACATGCCATTATCCGAAGGGATGACGTCGCTCCAGCGGTTCTTCTATTCCGAGGACTGCTGGGGGAGAGGGTTTGAACTATACCTCTTTTTGTCCTTGTTCTGGAGGATGTCGGCAAAGGGCTCGTTCTCCTCCTCAGGACCCTGAGGTGCTTCCTCTGTCTGTTCTGTAGCGGCTTCCACGCTGGGCTGCTCTGGCTGTTCGACCGCTGCGGCTGCCGGTTCTTCAGGACCTGGGACTGTTTCGGGATGGACGGAAGGACCCAGTGACTCCTCGACGCTCTCGACTTTCATCAGCGGTTCCGGCTCTGACTGAACAATCGCAGTTTCGGAAGGAGCCGGTTCATCAGAGGCTTCCGCTTCCTCAACCAGCTTCGGCGGGGCTTGTCTTTCCCTCGGTATGATCGGACGGGGGTCTTTGACACCGTAGAATCTGTCGGCGAAGTATGAGTAGACATCTATCATATGGGCTGCGGGATGAGCCTGAAACTCGTCCCTCAGGCTACACAGAGCACATAGAACTGTTGCCTTGCCCGTATCCTTGGCGATAGTGACCCTTACGGCTTCTTCTCCGCATCGGGGACAGACGAAGACGGTCGGTAGTTTCTTCTTGACTATCCTGATTACTCGACGTCTTCTTCTTCCCAATGGAAACGACTCACCCGGTCAGGTGGTCGGCATTCAATATTTACCTTTGTCTTGATTCTCACCCACAAGTCCATGGGCCCTCGTGCTCGTTATCTAGCGGGCGGGAATCTTCTGTTGGCCGTTCATGTAGCTCTGCAGGACCCTCGGAACGCTCACTGTCTCGTCAGGGTTCTGGTTGTTCTCAAGTATGGCTACGATAGCCCTCTCGCTAGCAACAAGGGTACTATTCAACGTGTGAGGAGTCTTTGTCGGAGCGCTTGGCTTTTCTCGGTATCTTATCTTTGACCTGACAGCCTGATAGCTGGCGCAGTTGCTACAAGAAGCCATTTCCCTATACTTTCCCTGTCCTGGGAGCCACGCCTCCAGATCGTATTTCTTGGCGGCAACGGTTCCCAAATCTCCTGTGCAAGTGTTCACAATCCTGTAGGGAATCTTCAGGGACTGCCAGAACTCCTCAAGGTTCCGCAAGAGTTCCTCGTGGTGATTCCAAGAATCGTCGGGAAGGGAGAAGATGAACTGTTCCACCTTTTCGAACTGGTGGACCCTGAATATTCCCTTGGTGTCTCGGCCGTGGGCGCCGGCTTCTTTGCGGAAGCAGGGGCTTATTCCCGCATAGCGGAGGGGAAGCTTGTCGGCTGGAATGATGTCATCCTTGTGCAACCCTAGCAGGGCGTGCTCTGAGGTAGCCAGGAGATACAGGTCCTCATTCTCGACCTTGTAAATCACTTCTTCAAAGTCGCTTAGTGCCACCGCACCCGCCACGACGTCTCTGCGGAGCATGTATGGTGGCTGGTACAGATCGAAGCCCTTCTTGAGAATAAAGTCCAGTCCATACTGGATCAGCGCATAGTTCAGCCTGACCAGGTCGCCTCGTAGATAGTAGAACCGCGCCCCCGCGACCTGGCTAGCTCGTTCGACGTCGATAAGGCCCTGTTTGAGGCCTATGTCGATGTGGTCGAGGGGCTTGAAGCCGGTTTTGGGAATCTCGCCCCATTTCCGCAATTCCACATTATCGTCCTCGTCTCGGCCGAAAGGAACTGATTCGTGTACCAAATTCGGAGTGTTGAGAAGAATCGCCTCGGCCTGTTGCTTGTACTCGTCGACCCGCACCTCCAACTCTCTTATTTGAACAGGAATGGACTCGGCCTGCTTCATCAGACCTGAAGGGTCGCGGCCTTTCTTCTTTGCTGCCGCGATTTCTTGCGTGACTTCATTTCGTTTCTTTCTCAGCTGGTCAGCCTCAACGAGAAACTGTCTCCATTTCGCGTCGAGCTCTAGCAGTTGGTCTATGGCCGCGGCCTTCTCAGGCATCCCTCGTTTGCGCAGATTCTCTCTGACCTGTTGCGGGTTTTCCCTGACGAACTTTATGTCCAGCACAGCTCTCCATTTCTGCCCGGGTCCTGTTTAAAGCTAGAAAGTTGACCGTTCACAATCGCCAATGGGCCAAGCCTTTTCTAAGCCCGGAAGGTCGAGGAGGCAATCAAAAGGAAGCAGGTCCGTTGGAAACTCATCAGCACGACATTGTCTACTATGGAGTGGTCAACCTCGTGCATGAGAGTAAGATCATAGGGACCGTTGACGTTTGGAGGTGTCGTTCCTGCGACGAAATCTTTTGTGAAGACAAGCGATTCGGTGCAACAGACCTTGCTCCTGAGGTGGGCTTTCCCAGGGTTGAAGCCGGGTCCAAATGGGCGGCCCTAGTCTGCACCCGAAACAACGCATCCAACTGGACCTTGACAGGTGCCAAGCCTGGCAACACACTAGTTCATTCTTGTACCCCCGAAACAAAACTCGAGCTACGCGTCGGACCAGACTATTCTCTGGAGTCTGGGCCTATGGCTGGTATTGGTCAGCATCGTATCATACTCTTGGAGAAATTCGTAAACTCCGCGGTTGACGTAGTATCGGGCCAGAAGCATACTGGGACCACGGACGCCTATCAGGCGTTGGGAAAGCCGTTCTCGTTCACTCCGCCATTGTCTGCGGCCGTCGTCGAGTCGTCGAAGCTGCAACTCTTCAACATCAGCGCTGGGCTATTCTCACTAACAGGACTCTGGACACTACTGGGGGCATCAATGATGCCCGGGACGTACCAGGGGTTGGGGCTTAGAGTTCTACTAGTTGTTCTCGGAGTTGCAAGCTTTGTGAGCGCTTATTTGGTCTTTAGGAAGTCCGCTCCGGGCTCAATAGTGGCTCTTGCAACCGTTCTAGCGGGACTTGGCACCTTCACGGCGCTGCGACTGCCTCTGGCGAATTTCGTCTTTTCAGACTACGTACTTTACGTTCTTCTAGCGGGAGACCTTCTTGTGGGCTGGATAACTTGGAATAGGATCAGGAGCATTCGTGCCTCTCGATGGCATCCCATGGACATGCCGGCCTACGGATAGAGCGGCAGTAATGCTACCATCTAATCGGTTTCGGAAGCCTGAGAATGAGGGTCCGACGTACGATATGGAGGTCTTTGTCGATGAGATGGACGAGGGCAGCGGCGCTGGTGGGGGCGTAGCGAACTTCCTGTCCGGGTATGCTGTTTACAAGGGTGAGAAATTCCGTTTCGAAGCTGTGGCCTACGGCCGAATCGGAGGCCAAAACGTCAGCCCCAGTCTCGTTGATGAGGCTTCCAGAAGGCTCCAGGACATGGATGTGAACATAGAATCGTTTGTCGCGCATCTCCAGCGAAAGCTAGTGGAGGGGGACATCACAGTCCAGCTTCCCCCCGGGGCAACTCCTCCCGAACTCGACTAAGGCGCAGCAATCGAGCGCCAAACGAAATCGCCTCACAAAGTCCTCCCCGATTCTCACCCTCGTGCACGTCGAGAACGAAGGCTACTGTGACTGGACGAGGCGATGCATGGGGGACGGCAGGCTTAGCATGGACGATGGACCTATGGGAAACGCGGGTCGAGGCTTTACAGTAATGGCCGAGGATGGTCCTGGAGATTCAGAAGAGGAAGTGTCCAAGGGAGAGGCCCGGATAGAGCCTTTCTTGGACATGCGAGACCCAACTTTTCGACGGATTCTTCGTGCTGCGACCAGCAAGTTCAACCAGATGATATGTCCGTTAATGGCCACTGTCTGTGTCCGGGACCTCTGCATGTTCTGGAACGACCATTCAAAGTCGTGTCTGATCGTTGACGGGCTGAAAGTCCATCTCTACCATTCTGTCTGTCCGAAATGCCAGTCCACTAACGTAGCAATGTCCACCAGAGAACAGCGGACCGGGAAGGTCCGGGCCTACAGGTGTGATAATTGCGGAAACGAATGGGGACAAGTGCACTAGAAAGACGTCGGAACTCAAGATAGCAGCCCCCGCCGCCTATCACTGCTCCGCAGAGCCGTTGGTAGCTCGCTCATGACTCGGACCCTAAAACCGCACTGTGGTCAAAAAATGACTTTTGGTTTCTAAAATATTAGAATCCATAGGCCAGCCCTCCGAGGTTTTTCCGAAATTCTCACGGAGCGCTTGGCAATCATCCTAGAGAGTTTATGGGAACCAGCTCCTCGCCGTAGTAGTATGCCTTGAGGTTGCAGTATTCGCACCAAGCACCAACTCTGTTGTCAGTTTGGTCGGAATAGTAGACGTTCAGCTGTGGTTTGCCACACCGCGGGCAGAGATGGTTTGTTACCTTCTCCAAGATCCGTTGCCCTAGAGTCCTGCCTCCCATCCACTCTTATCCGTGAGACTCTTCCAAAAGTAATCCTAGCTCAACCCGGAAAAATGGCCGAACGCAAGATGAAAGAGATGACTCTAGGAAAGACCGCGGTTGTAGCGGGCTTTTGATACCGTATTTAAAGGGGGTGTTACCGAGGATTGTCGGGACCGGTAACAAGCTGGGAATCAGCCCTCTCGCATGATATGTCTTTCGGGCCGCGAGAATGAGCCAATGCATACTTCTCTGTTCGACCTGCGACGCGGAGATAACAAACGATAGTGACTTGCGAAGAACGCCAGGAAACCGAACAGTTTGTGACCAGTGTGCGCGCGACGGCTACATCGACGTGCCCTTGACATGAGGCGAGAGTGATCATGGAAGCTATAGTTCAGTTCCTCGGGATCGTAGCGGTAACGGTCGGATGGCTGGCGGCCCTCCTAGCGGGGGGAGTACACGGAATCCACCTCAGTAGAAGAATTGTCAAGAAGAGCAGTGCCCGACACGTTGGAGTAAAGAGGACCCGTGCACGGGTCAGCGGAAAAACCTCCCGGCCCAGACACAGAAGAGGCCCGGGCAAAACCATAGGCCTACGAGACCAATCTCCAGAGGG
>DATBWE010000029.1:0-7058 GCA_036514975.1 Bathyarchaeia archaeon | reverse complement strand
TCACACTGGGCTGAGCGTCACCGGTCAGGAATATGACGTGCGGTTCGCGTTCCTCAAAAGCATAGAACTCATACTTTGGAAGCGAGTAGGTCCCGTCTTCTGATATGTTGATTCCAAGATTTCCATCTGGGAAGAGCAGGTAGCCTGAATAGAGTTCAGCGAACTTCTTAGGTTTCAGCTTTTCAACGAAATAGTCCACCGCTACCTTGCCGACATAGCCAAGTCCGGGTAGACCTTGGACAAGGGCTGGCTCCTTCAGGTGGACTTTGGTGATTTCGTGGATTTTTGTGTCGCCGAGCATGATAGAACTCAGGCTGGGGGATTTTGATTCGTTCTCGGGCTGAGTTGTTTAAATAGTTTGATAGAAAACGCGTGCCGCCGACCAACGAATTCTAGTTTCTGGGTCATCACCCAGCCAGCAATGGCCTACGTTCAGCTAGAAAATAGGACAACGAATCTTATGAGAGCAACTGCATCCATCGGCCACCAGCCACTTTCGAAAAACTGTTAACGAAAACCCAAAATCAAGGCGGGTTGCGAAGAGAGTTTTAATAGCATGGTTCGTGGGGGTCCTCGCTCTCGATGGGAACAGTAATGAGTTGCGCTCCTTTCGTGTCCTCGCCTCATGACGTTGTGAGAAAGATGCTGGAAGTAGCCAGAGCCAGCCGGGACGATGTCCTCTGCGACTTGGGCTGCGGAGACGGAAGAATTCTAGCGACCGCTGTGAAGGATTTTGGAGTAAAAGCAGCCGTCGGCTACGAGATTCGCGAAGACCTTTTCAAGGCTGCGACCGCCGAGATCGAAAAGTCGAACCTCAAGGAGAGGGTTCACATACACAACCGAGACCTCTTCCAAGCAGACCTGAAAGAAGCCACTCTCATCACTCTATATCTCACGACTTACGCAAACGAGAGGTTGAAGCCGAAGCTGCGGGCAGAAGCGCAACCCGGGACCCGGATTGTCAGCCATGACTTCATGATCAACGGCTGGAAGCCTACGAGAAAGGAGAACTATAACGAGCACACGATTTACGTGTACACCATTCCCGATTCCTACTCAATCTAGGCCTCAAGGCCAATTTCCTCGAAGCTGGGAGAAAGAACAACCGCTCCCAGCTCAACAATCGCCGGACGTTCTCCCAAAGCGGTCGTCAGGGAGAGAAGCCCGTTTGCGATCCGTTCAACCCTCCCGATTGAAATGAGCCTCTCCTCTTCATCTAGCAGTCCCGCCAGGACCCCTCTCAAGTCTTCGTCATGGTTAAGCCTGAGCTGTCGCTGCTGAGAGTTGAACCTGCGAAGCCTCGCGTCTCCAAGTCTTACCCGCACTCGCGTTGCATTCCTAAGGAATCGTCTGTAACCATATTCGCGAGCCTTCTTTCTCTCCTCCCTACTTCTTGTCCTGGCGCGACTCGACCTGGCCAGTTTGAGCGACGCAGACCTCTGCAGCTCCAGAAGAGAATCCAGTTCCCCATCGGAACTGATGCCAAGAACTAGGTCGGGCTGAAGCTCGTCCAAGAGCTTGGCCTTGTATCGCAAGGCTTCATCCCCCTGCACCCAGCCATCAGTGTTCACGAGCAAGACGTCCGACCTGTGGATTACGTCCCTCTTGAGCCGAGCGAGACCGCGGAGAAGTTTGTCCGACACTGACGAAGGACTAGTATCTCCCATGAAGAGCGACGTGTAAGGAGTCAGGTCTTGCAAGCTGAAAATGTAGCCGTCCAGCTTTGAAGCGCTGATCGTCGTAGGTGGGCCAATGTCAGCCTGCCCAACATCACCATCAATCACCGCGACTTTCAACCCGTGATCCACACATTCGTTGGCGAGAAGTGTGCAGAGGGAGGACTTTCCTGAATCCACGTCCCCGAGGATGACGACGCTCCCTGGGGATTGCTGGATGACCTGCGAGGCTTCTCTCCATCCTGTTGGTATTGTGGATTCCTCGACTATCGTGTAGCTGCTTCCATGGCCCAGCCTGACCTCCAGCCCCATCTCTGTTCGAGTTTCGACCGGTATCTGCCGGCCTTCCCGTACTGTTGTCCAGTCCCGAATGAGGGGCGCTCCGAGAATGGACCCTTCTCCATTCTCAAGCCTCACTGATGCCGGCCCTTCAATGAGAAGCGTTCTTCCACTGGAGAGTTTGATGCTGGGCAATGCTTTTTCCTATCGGGGCACTGGACCTTGTTTTGAGCTTCTCATATCTCTAGGGTTGATGAATGGAAAGGCTGAGCAGTGGTTGCACCGGCATCGACAAGCTGCTGAAAGGCGGCTTTCCCCTACATCAGCTCAACTTTGTCTACGGAGAAGCCTCAACTGGCAAGACAGTGCTCTCGGTGCAGTGCGCCATCGAGTCCGCTACAAGGAGGTTCAAAGTGTTCTACCTGGACTCTGACGGGTCCTTTACACCTCACCGGCTTGAGCATCTTCCTGTAAAGGATGAGGTTGCTGAGAGGATTGTGGTTTTTCGCCCGGAAGACTTTCGAGACCAGGTTCGAATTACTGAAACCCTTGAAACACTTCTAACCAAAGCCCCCGCTTTCCTCGTGGTCGATTCTATCACTGGCCTGTACAGGGCGGCTTTTGGGAGGCGCACTGAGGTTTTTGCTTACAATCGGGAACTGAACCGAGAACTGGCATATCTTGCGGACCTTGCCAGGAGGTTTGAGCTAGGAACACTTCTGACGGGAGAAGTTCACAGTCAGCCAGGCCTCGGTGAATGGTCTGTGGAGCCTGTTGCAACCCGGACCATGAGACACTGGTCCCGGCTGATCCTTAGGATCCGGCCTACCCCTCGTCAGAGTGTTAGGGAGTGCTTACTAGAGAAGATTGACGGTAGAGAGGTCTCGGGCCCCAGGTGTCTATTCCGCATCAGCGAAACTGGCGTTGAAGATGCGTAGTTCTTAACTATCGTCCAGAACGTCCTTGGAAAAGGTCTGGTGAATGGTAGAAATCGTCACTGAAGCACTGTTGTTTATCGGGCCCTCCTACGTGGCCAACGCCGCACCCCTCCTCTTTGGCGGAGGTAGGCCACTCGACGGCGGCCGTAACTTTGTGGATGGCAACCCAATCTTCGGGTCCCACAAGACCGTGCGAGGGCTCTTCGCAGGTGTCATGGCTGGAACAATCATTGGAGTAGGAGAATCTCTGGCGGACAGTAGCCTTCTCCTTGGCGGTTTCCTGATCGCGCTAGGAGCCGTTCTAGGCGATTTGCTCGGGGCTTTCGTGAAGAGAAGGCTCAGGATGAAGCCGGGGAGACCGTTTCCTGTCGTGGACCAGCTGGATTTTGTTCTTGGGGGTCTGATTTTCGGCTCCATCGTTTTCCCGATGAGCCTGACTGCAATCCTGTTGGTAGTCTTTGTCACCCCTCCAATCCATCTGGGTACGAACTACGGAGCATACCTGTTAGGAATCAAGAAGAACTACTGGTGAGAACTCTCCGCTCGCCCTGCGACTATGCCCTGAAACCAGCATCTAGGTCCTCCACCAAGTCTTCGACATCCTCGATTCCTACTGACATACGAATCAGACTGTCGGTAATTCCGCGGGCCAGCCTTGTCGGCCTTGGCACGGATGCGTGCGTCATGCTTGCCGGATGTTCGATTAGTGATTCGACCGCTCCCAGACTCTCAGCCACTGTAAAGATTCGTAGCTTCATGAGTAGTTTCTTGCATTCTGCCATCCCGCCTTTGAGTTCGAAGGAAATCATTCCGCCGTAGCCTCGCATCTGTTTCTTGATCACTGCCTTCTGAGGGTGCTCCTGGAGTCCTGGGTAGTAGATCTTTTCCACTCTGGGCTGTTTGCTCAGGAATTCTGCTATCTTTCTGGCGTTCAGGTCATGCCTCTCCATTCTGAGAGCTAGGGTTTTCACTCCGCGGAGAACGAGCCAAGAGTCCAAAGGACCCGGGACCGCGCCAACGGCGTTCTGCAGGAACTTCAACCTCTCGTATGCTTCCGTGTCGGAAGTGATGACCGCTCCTCCAATGAGATCACTATGACCGCTAAGATACTTGGTGGTACTGTGAACGACTATGTCGGCGCCGTGCTGTAATGGGTTCTGAAAATAGGGGCTCATGAAAGTATTGTCAACAACAAGCATCGCCCTGGCCTTCCTGGAGACCTTTGCAACGGCCCGTATGTCGACGATTTTCATCAGCGGGTTGGTGGGCGTCTCCACCCAGATCAGGCGAGTATTCTTCCGAACTGCCTTCTCTACTTTCTCAGGGTCCCTTGCATCGACGTAGGAGAACTGCAGTCCGTAGCCTCGAAGAACCTGCTCGAACAATCGATAGGTTCCCCCATAGACATCGTCTCCCGCAATGACATGATCGCCTTTTCGGAGAAGCATGAGCACCATGGTCGTGGCGGCCATTCCGGAGCTGAATGCCAGACCGAACCTTCCCCCTTCCAACGCCGCAAGGTTGCGTTCCAGAGCGTCACGAGTGGGATTCCCTGTCCTAGAATAGACGTATCTGCCCTCCCGGCCGGGCTCTGGCTGCCGGTAGGTAGCAGTCAAGTAAACAGGCGTCGTAACGGACCCTGTGGCCGGGTCCGGGTCCTGTCCGACATGTATCGCTTTAGTAGAGAACTTCATCGGCATATACTGCCGCGGGAACTGGAGCGCAATTTAACATAATCCTAACATCCGATACCCATGAGGCGGTTAGACTCGGACTATTCCGAAATCATCTCCGGCAAACTCTGGATCGGCTCAGCTCCAAGCTACGACGACCTCGCCAAACTGAAAGAAAAACTTGGGCCAACCCCTGTGGTCATTGACCTTAACAGAAACCCGCGGGAAGCACAATCCTGTAAGGAGCTAGGTGTAAACTATGACGACCGCACGCCGCAGATTGACGATTCGAGCGCGCAGATTCCAATAGGCAGGCTAAGGCTAGTTTCCAGGCTCATAGATGAGCACATCCAGAATGGCAGGCAGGTGTATCTCCACTGCACCGCGGGTCGTGGCAGAAGCCCAACATGCGCAGCCGCCTACCTGATCCATTCTGGAATGTCACTATCAGAAGCCAAGACAATGATAACCCGGAAACGTCGCGTGTGGGAGGGAAAGGATGCGAACTATGCCATTTCACTAGATGAGTTCGCAGAGATGCAGGAGATTGCCGACCTCTCCAAGCCCGACCCGGTGTAACGGCCTCGAACCTTCATATTCTACCGGCGAAGCTTCCCTCACCAGAAAGACATGAGCATGAGCGCGGTCTCCGACTTCTTGATTGTCACCACACCCAGCCTCCCAGGCTTCAGGGTCAAGAAAGTGCTTGGAGTAGCCTCCGGCCTTACAGCTAGGACCCGCGGCATCGGAGGCAAGTTCGTAGCAGGGCTTCAGTCCCTTGCAGGCGGAGAGGTGAGCGCTTTCACAATGGAGATGGAGAAAGCCCGGGTAGAAGCTCTTCAGAGGCTCAAAGACAACGCCACCCGTCTCGGAGCCAACGCCGTCGTCGGAGTCGATGTTGAAACAACGGAAATATTCCAAGGAACAGTTCTCGTTTCAGCAACCGGTACCGCAGTAGTTTTGGAACCCGAATAGACCCGGCCATTTCTCGACGAAACCTTGAGAGCAGTTGGCCTCGACTTAGCCGGGAGCGTCAGCCGCACCACAGGCTTCTGCCTCCTTGACGAAACTCTTCACTCTAACACAAGCCCTCTCCATACCGACCGGGAAATAATCTCCGAAACCATCTCGGCAAACCCTGACGTCGTGAGCATCGATGCTCCCCTCTCCTTGCCGAGAGGCCGCAAAAGCTTGTCCCATCGGGGCCCACCCCATTTTCGAGCCTGTGACCTAGAGCTTCGGCGAATGAAGATCAAGTTCTTCCCTATCACACTAGGACCAATGCGTAAACTGACGAGCCGCGGAATGAAACTGAAGAATAATCTGGAGACGAAGGGGCTGAAGGTGATAGAGAGCTATCCAGGCAGCATACAGGACATCCTAGGCATGCCGCGGAAACAGGAGGGGCTTGAGAAGCTGCGAAAAGCGCTAGCCGACTACGGCGTAAAGGGCGACGTTCACAAGAGCGAAATCACCCATGACGAGCTGGACGCGATAACCTCCGCCTTAGTGGGCGTGATGTTTCTCAAAGGGAACTACCTCGCCATCGGCGACCCGGAAGAGGGGCTGATGATTCTTCCAGAGAGATGAGACTTGGAATCAGGGAGGCTTGACGCCGAGGACTCTCAGCTTTTCCTGAACGTGCTTTTCCATCGACTTCGTGGCAAGGTCTCCACTTTTCATACTGTTGAAGACGAAAAGCCAGTAGTCTTTCTGCGTAACCCTTCCTCTTCCAGCCTCTAGAGTGTACAACTCAAGCTGGTCCAGTAGGTTCATCACGTCCCGGTCTCTCATCTAGACCACCCTATGACGAAAGTCCCTGTTGCTTCATCCATTCGTCAGAGAAGAACTTGCTGAGATAGTTCCTGCCAGTGTCAGGAAGGAGCGTAACAACAACCCTGCCCCCTTCCAAGGACCGAGCTACCTTCAGCGCTCCGACTACAGCAGCTCCCCCAGAGCCACCAACAAGAATCCCTTCTTCCCGGGCGAGCCTTCGAGCCATCTGAAAAGACTCAACGTCGGAAACCCTGACAAACTCGTCAACCGCGGACATGCTCAACGTGTCGGGCATGAAGTCTTCACCAATTCCCTCAACTTTGTAAGGCCGAGGCTGTTCCGAGAGACCCTTGAACTGCGGGTAGAAAATAGATCCCTCCGGGTCGACGCCGACAACTCTGATACTTTTCTTTCGCTGCTTCAGGTATCGGCCTATTCCTGTTATTGTTCCTCCCGTTCCCACGCCGCACACGAAGACATCCAGCTTGCCATTTGTCTGGTGCCATATCTCGGGTCCCGTAGTCTTGAAGTGGACATCTGGGTTCGCCGGGTTTCGGTACTGGTTAGGCATGAAGGAATTAGGGGTATCTCTCACCAGTCTCTCCGCTACTCGAATGTAGTTTTCCGGCGAGTCCGGTGGAACAGCGGTAGGAGTTATGACGACCTTTGCCCCGAAGGCTCTCAGCAGGTTTCTTTTCTCCTCGCTCATCTTATCA
>DATBWE010000028.1:0-4719 GCA_036514975.1 Bathyarchaeia archaeon | reverse complement strand
TGCCCTGCGGGTTTCGGGGACTCGGCAGAAACATGAGGCGGTTTCGCGGACTGCTTGTGAACAGGTTCTCGTGGGGTTCCCACATGATCGTCTTCCATCTGGACTGTCTGCCAGCGGTGCGAGAGGAAGATTGGTGTTACTAGCGAGGCGAGGATTAGAAGTCCGGCAACAGGCCAAGAATACAGCTGCAAAAAGGCTCCCACTGTGATGCCGATTGCAGCTACGTTTCCCGTCAGAACCAGTCGGTATCCCATTAGCCTATCATCGACCTGCTGAGGGAGGGGTCTTCCTGCTGAAAACTCGCTGTAACAAGAATCGGGAAGATACGGTTTCTAAGTCATTACTCGGCTAGTCACGTTACTCTCGGATTTGTCCAACGTTTCGTGCAATGTAGTGCTCCACAATAGAGCCTATTGCCAGTGCCAGAATGGAGGCGGCGGCCACCCAGACAACGGCTCCCACAACCTCGGCAATCGTGAATACGATTAGGCCCAGAAAGACCCTGCTGCCGCGGCTGGAGAAGTGGAGGAAGCCGAGGCCCTTCTTGACGTTGTCAGCAATCTGATGCTCTACGAACAACGATCCGAAGAAGAATACGAAAGCGATGATTCCGTTTATCGGTATCAAAACTAGCCATACGATCCAAATCAGGACCTCTATCACGCTGAAAACAAAGATCTGGGCGAACTCTCTCGCCGAGAATTTCCCGGTCTGGTCGACCTGGGTTATTACGTGTTCCACTAGTAGGAATATGCCAAGAATAACTCCGGCGAAAGCTGTCCTACCTATCTGAGACATGAGTTGTTGCAGCTGCGGGACAGCGAAGGGCCCGAGAACAGAGGTTAGAGCTTCTCCTGTGTGCAGCCGCAGCCATGTGACCAGGCCCACGATTTCTATTACTGATATTACCAGAATTACAGTGAAGTGTAGGATTCCAGGAAACTGTAAAAGACCAGCTTGTTTCGTCGCAACCACAGGCTTGCTCACAAACGGTCACCAGTGGGAACAGACCGTTTCTTTTACAAGCTTACTTATGGTTGGTGATACCTCAGTCTTGCCGGAATCGGTTGCATGTCATTCCTTTGCATGTTGGTTCGCGAGCGCGCTCACAAACTCCATAAGGTACGCTTCGTCTTCCCAGGTGCTTAGGGTTTCTTCCAGTTTCTCACATACTCGTTCCCAGACAGATTTTGGGTCTATGGGTGAACTACGCAGGACTCTGCTTGCGCCTGCTGAGACAAACAAATCGTCCTCATGTATGGCAAGATCGTTCTAAGAGCATTCCGTTAGTGGGTCTCAGAGGAACTGGTGGGGCCGGAACGTCAAGTTAATACCCCGAAACATGACAACAGGTGTGCAGTGCGTTCTCAATGCTAATAGACGAGGTCGGACTGGGAATTTTCTTAGGCATCGTACTGGGGGCAGGCTACTCTATCCCAATCCTCCTCTTATCCTTGGTTTATCGATACATCGCTAATGAACGACTTCCAATCCTGATGGCCGTCGTGCTTGGGGTCGGGCTGATGGGCTTTGCTGGCGGGCTTTCAGCTCTGGCCGACCCTAGGTCGCTCACCACGACTCAGGCCACGCAAATCGCTGTCGGAGGCTTTGTAATCGTCTGGATAGTGAACCTGAGCGATAGACTTCTCACGAAGGTGCCTCATCGCGGTCGGCTTTTCGGGCTAATTGGAAAGGGCCGCGGCGAGTACAAGACCATCAAGCTTCCCGATGCCCAGTCGATGAGAGACCTGATCGGTAGGGCGAAAGTTCCTGAGCAGTTGAAAAGGGACCTTGCAGGTATGGAGTTTCTTCTCCCTTCGGACCTTCCTATAGATGAACTGGTGGCCCGGCTAAAACGAAGAATAATTACTGACTGGGGAGTTGGCAATGTAGAACTCGAACTGGACGTGCATGGAAAAATTACCTATTTCGCCCTGGCCGGAAGAGAGCAGGGCGTCAGCGCGTCGGTGAAGGAGGGAAGTGTGGCTCTACCCTTGAGGTTTGAGAGGGTTCCAGCAGGGCTTGGGCCCGGGGACCTAGTCACAGTGTATCTGAAAAACGGCGAGGTGATAGACTCCACAGAAGTGATAGGAACGGACTCGGTCCAGAAGATTGTCACAATCATTGTAAACCAGAGGTCCATCGAGAAGTTCAAGGACCAAGAAGCAACACTGGTCATTGGTCTTCCGATATTCAAACATCTTCCCTTGGTCAAAGATGTTATGACCGGCCCGCCGCAGGCTGTTCCCCTTGCTGAAACCACAAAGAAAGTGGTGGAACTACTGTCTACACAGAGACGCTCCTCGATCGTGGTCTTGGACGGAGACAAACCTGTTGGAATAATCCGGAAACATGACCTGATAGAGAAGGCTGTTGCGAAGGAGTTGAAACTAGGCTCCGTCCAGGCCAAGGACATCATGACGACACCAATAGTCTCAATCTCGTCCGAAGCCACTCTGGACGAGGCGATTGAAGTTATGCGGAGCAAAGGTCTGACAGAGCTGCCAGTGCTCGACGGAACCAAACCCGTGGGAATATTTGGAATGGCAGAACTCCTCAAAGCTGGAGTGACCATTCCTACGAGATGGAGCCTCAAGGCCAAGAGGCAATAGCCCCGACTACAGACGCGCATGCAACCGAAGAGCCAAAACTCGGTCTTTGAAAAGTTCTCTCAAAGCGTCTCTGTAAAGGCCGTTTATCAGGCCCTCAGGATCTCCTGAGGCTGGAGACCCCTCATATTTCTCAGCAGCCTTCACCACAATCTTGGCCAGGGAAGATGCGACTTTCTCCATGAGGTCAGAGGAGATACTGAAACGAGTGCCTTTGTCGACAGATAGTCCAGCGAGCATTCCCCTCACACGTTCGAGCTGGTTTGGCATCAGATAGCGTCTTATGTACAGAGGCATGTTGTCAAAGTCGATGATGTGTACCAAGGCCTTGGTCTGGTAGAATTTCTGCACTATCCCATGCTCTTCCGGCTCCCTGCGGACCACGGAGATGAGCCCTCTTTTTGTCAGGGCTCTCAGGTGGTAACCGACGGAGGGGGGCGAAAGGCCCAATATACCTGACAACTCGTTTTCCGTTAGAGCCTTCCCCGCGAGGAGTCTGAGGATTTCTCTTCGCATTGGGTCTGTCAGGAGCTTCGCCTCTCCTTCGTCCCGTATTATTCTGACAGCCGAACGCTCCATGCTTTCGCTAGCAGGCCGGGAAAACCGACTGACTTATATAAACGATTAAGGGTTTTATAACGATAAGAAGCATCTTATCGTGAATAACCATGAAAGCGGTGGTCCTGGCCGCGGGTCGAGGCAGGAGGCTATTCCCTTATACACGTGACCTTCCAAAACCTCTCGTTCCCTTAGTCGGCATCCCACTCATCGAGTATGTCCTATCCGGGCTCATGCTAGCCGGCATCAGCCATATCGTCGTGGTGACTGGCCACAAGGGCTCGATACTGGAAAACTATTTCTCCGCAAGGAAGATTGACCACCACACGATTGAATGGGTCAGAAACCTTGACTTCCAGCGGGGAAATGGAGTATCTCTTGCCTGCGCCAGAAGGGTCCTCTGGGAAGAACCCTTCATTCTCCATATGGGAGATCACCTCGTCGACCCAGAGATCGTCAGGAGACTCGGCGGGGTCAGCGGAACAACTGCGGCCTCTGTGGATACCAACCCTAGACTTGAGCCCCAACGAAAGGACGCAACAAAGGTGGCCATGACCCCTAACTGGGAGGTCCTGAAGTTCGGAAAGCGCCTTTTCCGGTTCTCGGGCATCGACGCTGGCGTCTTTAGGTGCGAACCAGAGGTCCTTGAGACGGCCCACCAGTTGAGCCTGGAAAACTACCAGGTTACAGTGTCTGAAGTGATGAACCGCTTGATAAGAGATGGCAATGGTGTGAAGGCCGTTGATGCCACAGACCTCTTATGGCTTGACATGGACACAAAACGGGACCTGTCTTTTGCGGAGACGTTGATGAGTGGCCTCCAAGAGTCCGCCCTCCAAGACCTGGGATGGGATCGTCTCAAGATACCTCAACAGGCGCTTGTCTAGACCCATAGCCAGTTTTCTCGCAGCCAGAACCACCGTCTCACCGAACACAATAACGCTTCTCAGCTTCATTGTTGCTCTCAGTGGAGCTCTCGGTTTTCTCTTGGGAATGCCTTGGCTCGGAGGGGTCTTGGCCCAGACATCCAGCATACTGGACGGCGTAGATGGAGACCTAGCTAAGAGACTTCAAAAGGTTAGCCGTTTGGGAGCCTATCTTGACTCGGTCCTAGACCGCTACGCTGACGCCGCACTTGTCGCTTCAATGACGTTCTACGCTTCGCGATCGACTGGTCCCTTCATAGCACTCATAGTTGGGCTATCTGCCCTAACTGGGTCGCTACTCGTCAGTTACACGCGTGCCCTCTCGAGCAGTATTGGAGAGCCTGGTTTCTCGTCTTCGTTTTCAAACTATGCTGGCAACAGGGACGTGCGACTCCTAGTCGTAATGGTGGGCTCAATCGCAGGGTTTGTGATGGAGACACTTGTCTTTCTGGCAGTTCTCACTAACTTGGTCGTTAGTGCTCGCATTGTTGAGACCAAGAGAAGAAGCGAATCTAGCCCTGTTGATTTAGCCAGAGTTCCCTAATGGGCCCAAGGAATAATAGTATCGACCATTTCGGGCGGATTTCAGGGCCCGTAGTCGAGCCAGGACCAAGACGTGGGCCTTC
>DATBWE010000027.1:0-6285 GCA_036514975.1 Bathyarchaeia archaeon | reverse complement strand
TGCATTTCGCGGGTCGGGTTTTGGTCAGGGTGAGGAAGTGCAATTGTTGTGGCACACTTTTGAGGGAAAAGTAAAGGCCGATGGACACATGTATGCGGGGAGAGAGTTCCAGCCGAAGACAATAATCCTAGGAAGTGTCATCGCAGATGAGGCCGGTTCTTTCACTGAACCTATCACGATTCCGTATGACTACGGCGGAAACCATGTCGTCACCGCAGAAGGCTCCAGCGGGCTTAATGCAAACTTCACCTTCTTCCTAAGGCCACAACTAGCCATTGGAGCAAGCAAGGGACCAGCTGGTACAGAGATTGCCTTCAGGGGCAGCGGGTTTGGATGGGGAGGCTATGGATGGGGGCCCGTAGACAACACTTGGCACGTAAACTACGATAACAAGTATGTGGGCTGGTTCTCCGGCATCAACACCAAAGGCAACGTCAGCTTCAGCATCTATGCATCAGGCGATCCGGGCCTTCACAAGATAGATGTCTATGCCAACCCGTATGGTGCTACTTATCTCAACCTCCAAGAGGGCTTTCCGGAGTTTGAGCGCCTGCCAAGGTTTCACTTTGATTTCGAGGTTGTCGAAGGCCCCGTGGGGGAACCAGGTTACAGAGTAATCTGGGACGTGAGGCCTGGGACAGGAACCGCGACTGGGTCTGGGTCCGGCTCTTCCCTGGTTCTTGACCCAGGTTCAGGGACAGTGGGAACTTCGGTGAAAGTGCGGGGTTCCGGCTTCGGGCTTAGTGAGGAGGTCGAGATTTCTTGGGCAAGTATTGTTGGCTCGTATCTCAGCCCGACAGGCTTCATAAACCAGAGTAGACCTGTTGCTTCTGCTGTAGCGGATGCCTCGGGTGCCTTTGAAGTCCCCTTTGTCGTCCCGTACGATGTGGGAGGCTTCCATGAGGTTCAGGCTCTCGGATTGCAGACGCATCGCAACGCCACATCCTTCTTCTATCTGGCCAGAAGTGCTACAATGTACCCAACCAGCGGGCCCGCCGGGACCGAGATCACTGTCGAGATTCGCGGAGTAGGCTGGAAAAGCTGGGAGAACATAGCCGCGTTCAACTACGACAACGCGCACACAGGGTACGCGTGTGCCCTAGGCTCTGAACCCGGAAACATCACGGTCTTCCTCACCGCCGTCGGTTCTCCCGGCAAGCATGTGATAGACGTATACCCTGCCATATTCCGAGGGCCACTGACGATAAACTACAGAAGCCTCGGAGGCGTCGAGCCTGACATTTACAGATTGCCGCTCCTTACGCCGGGTGAACTCCCGCAGCCAGTCCCCATATTCCACTTTGAATTCGTCATAACAGCGGAGGAAAAAGCTGCTCCGAACCTTCTGACATTGTACATGCCACAATTCGGCCTTGCGATGGCCTTGGCAATAACGGGAGTCGTGTCTGGACTCTACCTGCGCCACAGAAGAAGGGGAGGAACCGAACTTCCGGTCGAGTAAGAATAACATTGAACGTCTCAAGTGCAAGTTTTCTTGTTCTTCTGCTCGTGCTCACCACATCAGGCTTCATAAGGAACGCTGATGCCCAAGTATCAGCAACTCTCCCCTTTGCTGCGCTCCCGCCAAATGTAGACGGAACTATCGCACCAGGCGAGTATGCTGGGTCTTACAGCGACTTTCCCAGCAGAGTGGATGTGTACTGGCAGCATGACGGATCAAGCATGTGGGTCGGTCTTGTGAGTCGTGGGACGGGCTGGCTTGCCATAGGGTTCGGGCCGGAAGGAACTGGCATGGATGGATCGAATATTATCATTGGATATGTGGCCGATTTGAGCGGCCAAGTTGTCCTGTCGGATGAAATAGGGGTCGGATTCGACCACTTCCCGGATGTCGACAGGGGAGGTTCTGACAATATTGTTCAGAAGGCAGGAACACAACCTGGAGCCCAGACGATTCTTGAGTTCATGTACCCGCTATCAACGACTGATCCCAATGACTATCCCCTGAGCCTGGGAAACACCTATGGTTTCATCCTAGCCTACCAGAGTAGTTCGGACGACATGATCACTTTACACACCGCTCACTCCGTTCCACTGGCGTTCTTGCTGGAGACATCAGGGGGGCCAATACCAACTCCCGCCAAGAACACGGTATTGTCTGTGGGAATACCCGCCCAGGTCGTTAGCCTAGATGGTGGCCTCCGGGTCTATGCAAATCTGAAAGACGAAAACGATGATCCCGTCAAGTCTGCACGAGTTCTGGTTGTGGTGAACTCCACATTCGGCCTGTCGACAGCAGGAGAAGCTGCGACAAACGAGAATGGAACAGCAGTTATCAGAGTCTTCAGGGAAACTGAGGGAATCTCAGTTCTGGACGTTCGCTTTCCTGGCAATTCGGCCTACAAGAAGAGTAATGCAACGCTTGTTCTCCTGACTTCCAAGGCCGAAGGGACCCACGGAATCACGGACCCGCATCTCGTAATTTCAGTGTTTTATCCAAACGTCGGCCAGGTTCCGACTCATATCCACGAGGTTGAGACGGTATTCGTGGACGGCGAGGAAGAGTATATCGTTACGGTTCTGCCTTCAGGAGGCGAGTTCGTTGTGTCCCATGAACACGTCATAGTACTCTTGAACGAGGCGAGCCCGCCGGGAGAAGGACTCATCATCGCACTTCTGTTGATAGGTGTCATAGTGGGCTCCGTCTGGGTCACCTACGCCTACACGGGTCTGCAGCTCTTCAAAATCCTAAGGGAGAGGAAGCGGACTGGAGACAGCTGAGATGAGCAAACGCGACTCGTCGAAACTGACACGTAGAAGCTTCATGAAGCTACTTGGCTTCGCGGTGTCTTCTTTGACACTAAGTGTCGCAGGAGCATCCTACGCGCTAGGTGCTATTCCGAAGAGCCTGAGGCCAGCACCGACAAGACAGCCGGGAAAATACGTGGCCGTTGTCGACCTAGCAAAGTGCAACGGATGCGGAAAATGCACGGAAGGCTGCATAGCCTATCATCACCTTCCTGTTGGAATGGAATGGATCAAGGTCTTCAAGATCAAAGATGCCGCTGGTGAATATTCACTTCCAAGACTGTGTATGCAGTGTCAAGGGAACACGGCATGTGTCAATGTCTGCCCCGTTGGGGCAGCTTTCATGCGTGAAGACGGCGTGGTCCTCATTGACTCACAGAGGTGCATTGGCTGCAGATTCTGCATGGCCGCATGCCCCTACTCCGCGAGATACTTCAACTGGCAGGTGCCAGACCAGTCTCCGATAGTCTTCGAGCATCAATATTCACCGGAGGAGCCCTGGCCTCACGTGAGAGGAACCACGGCCAAATGCGACTTTTGCACGGAGAGACTGTCGGCAGGGCAACTCCCTGCCTGCGCGTCATCATGCCCCACTGGAGCACTCTACTTTGGAGACCAGTACGAAGATACTGTGACCAACGGTAGAGAAACTATCAGCTTCAAATCTCTGATCAAGAACAAAGGAGGATATCGAATACTTGAGGAACTGGGGACTGAGCCTAATGTATGGTATCTCCCGCCGAGAAGGGAGTAGCATTGAAGAAGACGGAAGGAATCGAAAGCCTCGGCAAGATAGACTCGTCAGAACCATCTGTATTTGCGCCCCTGTTGAGGTCCGGGGTCAGATACTACGCCTTGATAGGCTTCCTGGCCTTGGTGGTTGCTTGGGGAATCTACGCCTATTCCGTCCAGTTGAGGACTGGGCTCGTAGTAACAGGTATGAGAGAGCCTGTATTATGGGGCCTCTACATTAGCAACTTCGTTTTTTTCATAGGAATTAGCCATGCGGGAACGCTAATCTCGGCAATATTGAGATTATCTGGGGCTGAATGGCGTAGGCCCATCACTCGCATGGCTGAAGCCATAACGGTCATGGCGATATCAGTCGGGGCTCTTTTCCCCATAATAGATCTTGGCAGGCCCGACAGGATAATCAACGTCTTCACTTTTGGAAGAATACAGTCTCCGATACTCTGGGACTTCATAAGTATCTTCACCTATCTCGCAGGGAGTTTCGTCTACCTATACCTGCCACTAATACCCGACATAGGAGAATGCAGAGACAGTCTAACAGGGGCTTCTAGGCTGAAGCGTTTTCTCTACTCTAAGCTGGCGCTCGGGTGGCACGGCACCGAAGCTCAGAAGAAAAGGCTGGGGAAGGGAATAAAGGCCATGGCCATAATCATAGTTCCAGTGGCCGTTTCTGTGCACACGGTCGTTTCATGGATTTTCGCAATGACACTCAGAGTGGGATGGCACAGCACAATGTTAGGGCCATACTTCGTAACAGGCGCCATCTTCTCAGGGATAGCATCCATAATCATCGTCATGGCCATATTCAGGAGAATGTACCACCTTGAAGAGTACATCAAGCCCATGCACTTCAGAAACCTTGGCTTTCTGCTCCTCGTGCTGGACCTTGCCCTGCTCTACTTCACCATCGGCGAATACCTCACGGCCCTATATGGCGGCCAGAGTAGCGAAATGACATGGATGGGTCTCCTCTTCACCGGACCGTTCTCCCCATACTTCTGGGCAATGATGGTGTCAGCCTTCATACTGCCGGCTATACTGATAATGGCCCCGTGGACAAGGAACATCAAAGGCATTGTGATTGCCGCAATTCTCGTCGATGTGGGCATGTGGGTTGAACGGTTCCTAATCGTGGTCCCGTCTCTCTCGGTTCCCCAAATACCAGGAGCCCAGGGAGTGCAAGGTCTCTATACTCCGACATGGGTGGAATGGTCGATAACAGCCGCCGCCTTCGCCGGGTTCGCTCTACTCTTCGCGATCTTCTCCAAGATTTTTCCCGTAGTTTCCCACTGGGAAATATCAGAAGGCCTGGAGACCCGCGAGAGGACGGACTAGTTTCGCATGAACAAGAGTGACAGCCAATCCATCCTTGTTCAAGCCGTCCTCCTAGTCATACTGGTCGCCCTTGCCTCCAGTCTCTATCTCATTCCGCTAGAAACTGTCAGCACTGACGGTGCCGTCAACACGAAGACCTTCACTCTCATTGCTGAAAACTGGGGATACAATCAGACTCAGGGAGGGCCTGTGTTGAGGGCCGAGCAGGGAGACAATATTACTATTGCTTTCATAGTGCCTGGAGAGCTGGCCCACAACCTCCGAATAAGAGACTATGGAATCCTGATCGGAGGCGAGTTTGGTCTGAGAAGAGGCCAGAACCAGACAATCTCATTTATCGCTGACAAACCGGGCGTCTTCGAGTATGACTGCAGGACAGCGATCTATGGAGGACACGCAGAACTCGGAATGAGGGGCGTGTTCATAGTAACGCAACCGGAGGAAGAGTGACGAATCTTCGGATTCTCTTGCCCTTCCTGGCAGGCGGCTATGGCCTGCTTGCATTGGCAGATCTAGTTGTTAGTCGATTGCCAATTCCATTCGAAGCTCCTTGGATGTTTCGCGCTGGCTTCTTCCTCTTTCTTGGAACCCAGATAGTCGTAATACCTGCTTCGCTGGCATTGGGGGTTTTCCTACTGGTCAAAGGCCAGAGAAAAGGGGGAGTTGCAGTTGTCATCTTTTCCATGTTGCTCTCCCTGCTGTTCGTTAGGATATCTTCGATCCAATTCTGGTCATCGGTGCTACTGCTGAATATTACGTCAGTTCTGATCCTGCTATTTGCTATGCCTCGAGTTTTCAAGGGACACCTCTTCCTCAAGGCAAACCCCTACGTTGCTTCGTTCTTCTGCGCCGTTCTCTCTCTGACTCTTCACATAGCCTACCTCCGAGAAGCCCTCTTGGCATTGGCCAGATTAGGGGTAGCAGTGAGCCCCACCTATACTTCACTGCTGTCCGGAATTCTGGCATCTCTCCTGCCTGCAAACGGAATTCTGTTTTTTCTCTCCCAGCTTCAAAACAGCTGGGGCAGAAGAATCCTTCCTACGGTCCTCACTCTTGGCTCCCTGAGCGTTGCTGCGGCCTATGGTCTAATACTATACTTTGACACGTCCAGAGCTTCTGCTCTCGTCGGATATGTCATGTCCAAGACCTCTCTGGGGCTTTCTGGATACATTCTTCCTCTAAGTGGAGCTGCCCTGGCTTTGTTTGTGGGCGGACTCTTGTTAGCCCTAGTTGCTTCAAAGAAACTTTCATACTACAACCTGCTCGGCCTACTACTCCTCTTCACCTCCTTGTGGCTGTATGGTTCTCCATACCTTTATGGTCCAGCAACGATTGGAGTCTTGCTCCTCTCGACATACGTGGATTCTCTCCACAGTCCCTCTGGTCCCGCGGTCTCGTGAACTTGGACGAAGTTTCTTTGTAGTTGCA
>DATBWE010000026.1:0-20623 GCA_036514975.1 Bathyarchaeia archaeon | reverse complement strand
GTGTGGGCTTGATGGAGCGAGTCTTTCGATGTCGATGCCTGTCGGTTTCCCCAGCGTAAGTTCTGCCAGGGTCTTTCCGATCAGGGGGGCGAATTTGAATCCGTGGCCGGAGAAACCGTATGCGTATACTACGTCGTGCTTTTCCGGGTCGTGGCCGATTACGAAGTCCGAGTTCTTGGTCATGTCGTAGAGACAGACCTTGGTATGGGCCGCCTCCGCTGTTGCCAGTTCCGGGACGAATCTGCTACAGAGGGTTCTCGCTGATTTTACGAATTCCGGGCTGACCGACCGGTTGGCCTGGTCAGGCTCGACCGGGTCCCAGAGGTTCTTGTGGGATACTTTGACGCCGTCAATTCCCACCGCGGGTAGTCCATAGAACTGGTCGGCGAAAAAGACCGGGAAATCCGGCGGTCCAAACTTGTCCATGTCTGCTTTTGGTCTGAAGTAGACAATCTGCTGGCGCGTAGGGGTCATTGGGGGAAGATCCTCTCTTCGAAACTGGTTGGACCAGGGTCCAGCCGCTACAATTACACTTCTGCACCGAATCTCCTCGCCAAGGGATGTTTCGACTACAGGACCCTCATCGAAGCTAAGCTTCGTTGCTTTGGATTTCTTAAAGATTCTAACTCCCTTCTGCCTCACTTCTCGTGCGAGGACCGAGAGAGTTTTGGCGGCGAGCAGCACTCCTCCGTGCGGGTCTAGGATGGCGTCTTGGGCTGAGAATTTCGGGTATCTTCTCCTAAGCTCTCCTCCCCCTATTCTTTCTGCTCCCAGTCCCAGACTTGATAGTGTGTTGTAGCTGTCTTCGTTGAACTTATTCGCTTCGGCGTCTTCCCCGTGCAGGAGCAGAAGTCCTGTTGGAACTAGGAGGGTCTCCCGTGTTTCTCTCTCGAGGTCCTTCCAGAGTCCTAGGCTCTCACGTGCCATTCGCGTGTAGAACTCGTCGTTGCCGTAGGCGTACCTGAAGACCCTGTTCGCGTCGTTGGAGCTGCAGTGCTCGTTTGGGACTCCATACTGGTCTAGTATCACAACTCTCAGGCTCGGGGTCTTGATGAGCCAGTAGGCCGCGGAAAGGCCCATGACGCCTGCTCCTATGACGCAGACATCTGTTTCTACTATCAGGAAACCCCCGTCTCCAGCCGGTGACCCTCAGGTCGAGACGATCTTTCCCAGTATGTCCCTGTCGTAGCCGAAGGGCAAGAGAAGGCTCTCCGCGGAGGAGATAAGCAGCTCCCTGTACCTTTCCCAGTCATAGACAAGATTCCCGTCGACAAGCTCTCCAGGGATTGCGCCCTTCTTCCGGGTCAGGACGAAGTCAACACGCTGTCCAGCGTGAACCCGTCCACCTTCTTTGGCCAGAAGCTTAGCTGCAATGGCCTGGGGGACAAGCTTCGAATATTCGTCAGGGTTCTTACTAAGATTTTTCGCAATCAGCAACTCCTCCAAAGGAACACGCCTCTCCCTCACCATCTCCACATAACTCCCCAGCACAGACAAAGCCTCTGGGACCAGAGCCTTAAACTCGAAAGAATTCCGCGCCCTGCCAAGAACTCCCAGCATACCCGCCTGGCACCTGTTAACAATCCCTGGAGTATCATGCCTCCGCAGCTCTATTCCCCTGACCTTAACAGTACCATCCTCCAAGACCCCGTAATACCTGTTCAACACAGGCACTCTAGGGTCAACTTTCGAGTTGAGGAAGACTATCCATCTGTACCGGCCCTCGAAGCCGATGGGAAGCTCAAGCTCCCTACCCAACTCCACGCAGACTCTCCGAAAATCCTCCAGTGCAGCTCCAGGTTTACTCAGCCACAGCGAGTCCACAATACCATGAACCAGCTCGAAACCTCTCGAACTGGCTATGGCAACCGCTCTCTCCAGGACCTTTCTGGAAAACGCGCATGTCGCAATGTGCGCGTCTATTTTTCCAAACCGGGCGTTCTTGAAGCCTAGGTACCCGATTGCCCGCCGCTTATGAAGCGGCTATGAGCAGACTAGGATCCATTTCAGCGCCCCTTGACAGTTCTCAACCCTATCCCTCAGGGGAGGGTCTAAACCCTCCTTCCTAAGGCTCTTGTACGAAGCTCTCTTCCGCAACAGAACGTCCAGCGACCTTGGAACAATTCCTTGCCATCTCTGGCAGATACTGTAGCCAAGCTCCGGGACCCGGAGCGGAGAGTCAGGGCAGCACTCGCACCCCACAGTTTCGCCGCTCAGGTTCTCCTTCAGCATAGTCATCGGGTAGAGGGAGGAAAAGTCCAGTTCCCCCACATCATCATAGATTCCTGTAGAAGGCTCGTAGACAAAACCGCCCCTGTCAGCATCGGCCAGCTCACCCGCGTCCTTCCACTCCTCCGGCTTGTTCTTGTTCCAGGGAATGAGAACATCCTGTTTGACAGCCTGGTAGAACTGTAGAGAGGTCATGTTTGACCCAATCGTTGCCCTGGAGGCTCTCTGCACAGGCACAATGCACGTCCTTGAAACCTCGACGAGCCCCTCAATCCCACAGTCCCTAGTGATGAAAGCATTATTCTCGTCAATGTGCAGCCTTCCGTGCAGCCTGGCCGCGTTTTCCCTGTAGAGGATTTTGCCATAGGAAAAATAGCTGTGCCCTTCCACTTCGTACACTCTGACGGGTGAGTTTTCACGGCCGAGAACCAGTTCGTCCAAGATTCCCAGCTCATGAGCCCTCCGCGAAAGGTAGGGGAAAACGAAAGAGTCTCCATCTTTTGTGGATACAACATCAGGGTCTTCCTCTTGGAAAAGCCTGACAAGCGCGAGAATTTTTCCCACTTCATCCCCGGAACCGATGCTAAAAGACTCTCCGTTGTCCAAGGAGACGAAAACAGAGTCTAGCTCATCACTGAAACTCCGAACCCTACCCTCCTTACGGGTCTTTACTTCAAGGCTGACCTTCCGAAGGCGTGGTAGCCTGTAAGCGAGTCTCTCCCTTGAATCTCTGAGGTTCCAGAAAACCCTGTCTCCTGAGGTCTCGGCCTCGACAAAAGCAAACGGAAACAGGTCCCTCTCGTAGAGGTACATTTGTGAAGCAGGAATGTCAACATTGTAAAGGCGAACCCTAGGGCTTCTGTGCTGAATCTGTTCAGCCAGAGCCACGGCCTTCCGCTCGGACCCTGCCTCGACTTCCAGAACCCGAGCTCTCACCGGGTCTCCAGGCTGTTCGAACTTTTCCACAATCCTAGAACTGGCCTCGAAGGCTGTTGCAGTCTCAAGGAGCGCGTCATAATCTCCGCCCACGTAGAATCTTGGTTTCCAGGCATCTACTATTCTGACACAGTTACCGTCAGCTCGCTTAAGCCAGACAACCATCCCGCCGTCTTTCGGGTAAAGGTCTAGAATCCAGCCTACGTGCCTCAACTTGGAACAATAGGCCTTTAGAGAACTCTCTTCTTGAGAAGAAGAGAGAAGCAAATACTTTTCGTGAAACTATTCCATTTCAAGCCTTCCCGAAACATTCTCGTACTGTGCCAACAAGCTCTCCATGTTCTGGTTTCGAGAACGTAGAACTGTTGCCAGAACAAGCACCTCCTTCCTCTTTGCCAGATTCGAGAGAGAACTAATGTCCCCCTTGAAAAGTTCCAGAGCTTCTCTTTCTCCTCGTACGTCAGGGTCGCAGTAGAGAAGAGTGATATCGGAGACAACCGCGAGTTTTGCCTTGTACTTCTCTAATGCGTAAGGAAGTTTCTCCCTGACGAGGGAGCTTAACTGGTAATGAGTAAACGCTCTGCTGAGATGAATTCTGTTCTGCACACGTTCCTTCTCCCCCTCAAACGCTATCGACTGCTGTGAAATCTGCGACGGGTCGAACAGATTACCGCCATCTATGAAGATCACATCACTGTCAAAGCCTTGGGGCGGAGGGAGAGAGGCCACTGCGCAGAAAAGAAGAGAGAGCCTGTGTGAAGCTTCACCCTGAAGAACCGCCAGTTGTCCGAGTCCAAGCCGCTCAAGCTCTTCCATTCCGCTCGCTAACCAAGGTCTTTCTTTACCGCCACTGAAGCTTACTGCGCTTTTCACAGGTGAAGATTTCCCATTCGCTGGAGCGTGTCTGCCCCCGAATATGTGATGTGCGAAAACAGTCGACGACGACAAAACATAATCCTCACATTTCAGGACCTTGTCCAGCTCTAACCCGCAATCTGGACAATTCTCTCTAAGAACAAGCCCGATTTTTCGAGGAGAAATCTGCGCTCTCGAGAAAACTATTGCCTCATCGCAGAGCCCACAGTAGTACATGTGTATTTCACCGTAGGCTTCGGGGCTTCGAGACTTTTCTCAGCCGTCTCTAGGGGGCGACGAGTACTGTCCCAGTGCCGACGGGTCCTTAGACGGGCCTAATCTTCACGTTTGACTTTCGAAGCGTCTTCGACTCCTTTCTCGGTAATCTGGAAGTAAGTCTCTCCTTCGGGCAGGTATGGGGAGTCTATGATTTTGGCGACGCGTAGGCCTCCAGAGGCTTTCTTCAGCATGATTCGATGCGTAGACGCATGGGCTAGTATGTTTCCACCTGCAGGTCTTGTCGGGTCGCCGAAGAAGGCCTGCGGGTTTGCCTGAACCTGGTTAGTAATCACTACTGCAAGGTTGAGTGCTTGGGCTATGCGTAGAAGCTTGTGAAGGTGCGAGTTTAGTCTCTGCTGGCGCTCGCTGAGAGACTCTCTGCCAATGTATTCTCCTCTGAAGTGTGAAAGAACCGAGTCCACGACTAGCAGCTTTACGTTTTCTTCTTTGCAGACTTTGAACGCGTGGTCCACTGTGAGGACCTGGTGGTCGCTGTTGTACGCTCTACTGTAGATTATTCCATCAAGGATTTTTTCAGGCTCAAAACCCATACTTTGAGCCATCTGGTGTACCCGTTGAGCTGAAAAGGTGCCCTCTGTATCGATGAAGAGAGCGCGGCCTCCAAGCCCTCCCTCGTCTGGGGATAGTTGGGTGTTGATGCTGAGCTTCATACATAATTGAGACTTCCCGGCCGCGTATTCTCCTACAAATTCTGTTATGGCTTGCGTTTCCAGCCCGCCACCCAGTAGTGTGTTGAGGTTGTTTGACCCAAACGATATTCTGCGGAGGGTCTGTCGTCTCTCCCAGAGCTGTTTAGCTGTCACGAAATCTGTCTGAATGGTTTGACGTGCCGCTCGTGAGACTTTCAATGCGGCGCTTGTTTCTAGGCTGGCTTTTTCGACCAGTTCTCTTACAGGCGCTATCGCTAGTGCTTCTATCGAGTCGAAGCCGGCCTCTCTAAGTTTTCCAGCGGTTACGGGTCCTACTCCTTCTAGGTCCTGAATATCAGTCGGCTCTTGGCTCAATGAGATTCGAGACGGGCTTGTCTAGATGCCTAATCTCCCATAGTGGGCAATGAAAGTAATCCCGTTCGTACGAAGAATCATTTCTTCTGCTGGTCAGCCACGCCGACTTGTGCTGGCTGGTCCAGTGATTCAAGGGGGTTCGTTGTTACCGCTTCAGGCAAAGATGGAAGGGGCTCATCATGTGAGGGTATGGTCGAATGGAGCCTTTCGACAGAGCCTTTGATCTTGGGCGACGGGAGGGTTGCCAGTCGCATTCTTGTCCTGTGCAGGCTCCTCCATAGGGCGACGGTTGCGAGTGAAGCTGTCAAGCCTAGAGAGAGTCCGGAGACGATAGCGTAGGTGCCCAGGTTTTGGAGGACCGCTACGTCGAAGTAGTCTTGGAAGTATGCGTTGTAAAAGTATTCGTTGGAAAGCCAGTAGCCGAGGAAGATTATTGCGCTGGCTTCGATTATCATCAGTCCCTTGACCGAGGCCGGGGTCAGAGGTTTCTGGGCCGATTTTGCTGGAGCCAATGTCTCACACGGTTTACTGTCTAGGACTGGGTTTGGTGCGCGTGAATTTGTGGTGATTGTACCTCTGGTCTTTGGTAGGGGGTGTCGGGTGACGGCGAGGACAGCCGTCTCCCGTGGGCTTTTAACGGTCGTAGTCGGAGGGCGTGCTTGGCGGGGGTACCCGAGACCCGTTGAAGTAGAGGCTTTGGGGCGGGATTCAGGTCAAAGGGGCAGGGCCATTCCTGGCATCGGAATGGTGCTTGACTTAAGATCCCTACCGCAGGAGATATCCTGTGGCGAAGGCCTTCGTGGGTTCGAATCCCACCCCCCGCACCATAGAACAGCTGCCCATTCTTTGCTTCGGGGTTTTCAGCATCTCACGCCGCGGGGGTCTCGAGCATGCTTCCTTTCTTGTGGGTGGCGGGGTCTTGCTGGCCGGGGTTTGTTTCTTACCTGTTTTTCTGTTCTGGGTTTGGATTGGGGTTTTCTGGGGTTGGGGAGAAGCCCTGGGAAAGCCCTGGAATACTGGCTTGGCGGGGTTGTCTCTGAATCGGGGCTGATTCTGGGCGATTTTCCTGGACCCTGTCTGTAAGGACTGGTTCCAGGCCCGAGTGGGGCCAGTTTGCGGGTAAACCGGTGTGCGTATCCCACCCTGGGATCAGGCTCAAAGATGTCTCCCCTCCGGGCAATCCGGGGTTACGCTGAGATTTTCATTTCAACCCTATTGTTTCCAGTGATATCCCTGGACCGAGTGCTTGGAACCTTGCCCAAGTTCATGCAGACCCTCAACGACCACATGTACAGAGAGCTGGAGAAAGTCGCCAAGAAGCGAGGGGTAACGGTTCAGGAGCTAATTCGCGCCGTAGTCCTGCCTGAATGGATGGCTAAGCAGGAAGAGGGCAGAGAACGGACCCCCACCTAGCTCCCCCAAGCATGTCGGGTCCCGCGTGAACCGGTGTTTCGGGCCCGTCTATTTTTCCTAGAAGATGCTAATTAGCACGTCGACCTCCTGATTCTTGCTCAGGTGACTGACCACGAGCCTGAATCAAGCCTTCGACTACCTGTCACGGAACAAGGACGAGCTCGTACGCGACTTCCGAACACTGCTCCGCCAGCCCAGTATATCGGCCCAGGGAAAAGGGATCGAGGAGTGTTCCAGGATTGTTAGGAAACTCATGGACAATGCGGGAATCAAGACAAGGATCATTCCCGTGAAAAACGGCAACCCTGTCGTCTACGGAGAGGCCAAGTCCAAATCCTCCAGCAAGACCCTCCTCATCTACGGCCACTACGACGTCCAGCCCCCAGAACCGCTGGAAGAATGGGACTCAGGACCCTTCGACGCGAAAGTGGCTGGCAGGAAAATTGTCTCCCGCGGTGCAGCAGACAGCAAGAACAATGTCACTTCCTTCATCAAGGCCACAGAGGCCTTCCTCAAGACCTCGGGGGACGTTCCCCTCAACCTAAAGTTCATAGTTGAAGGCGAGGAAGAGATCGGAAGCCCTCACCTTCCAGCGTTCATCGACGAGAACAAGGAGATGCTGAAGGCGGACTCTGTCGTGTGTTATGACGGTGACCTCCACGAGACAGGAAGAGCCGAGATCGACCTCGGCGTCAAAGGACTGCTCTACGTGGAACTCCGTTGTCGAAAAGCCAAGAGAGACTTGCACTCTTCCTTTGCCCCGATTGTTGAGAATCCCGCGTGGCGTCTAGTCTGGGCACTGTCGACCATGAAAAGCCCCGACGACAAGATTCTCATCAAAGGCTGGTATGATGACGTTGAACCATTCACCGCGTCCCAGTCGAAGCTGATGGGGAAAATTCCCTTTCGGTCCGAGGCTCTGCTGAAAGAGTTCGGGCAGAAGAGGTTTTTCAAAGCAGACACGGCAAAGGAAGCGTTGAGACGATACCTCATGGAGCCCACATGCACGATATGCGGTTTCCAGACCGGCTACACAGGGCCCGGGTCCAAGACAGTTCTTCCCGGAAGCGCCATGCTCAAGATCGACTTTCGACTCGTCTACGACCAGAACCCTCGAAAACAGCTCCGGCTGCTGAAGGAGCATCTTCACGCTCACGGGTTCGACGACGTTCAAGTCAAACCCCTCGGACTCCTTGAACCATCAAGGACAAAGCCTTCCGCACCCATCGCCCGAGCTGCAGCCAAGGCCGCGAAGACCGTCTACGGCACGGAGCCGGTAATCTTCCCCCGAAACGCGGCATCGGGCCCCGACTACGTGTTTACAAAACGTCTGGGCCTGGACTCTATCTGGACCGGCGGTGCACCGGCATTCGCGCGTGCGCACGCTCCAAACGAGTTCACGACACTAGACAATTTCCATGCGGGCATCCGTTACATGACGGCTATAATGCACTCGTATGCGTCCCTCAGGTGAGGAGAATTGAGCGGCCGCCAGTTGACCTGTCCGCTGTGCCAGGGCACCAGTTTCCATAAGGAAGAGGGAAAGATGGATAGCAAGTGGGGTTTCACAGCCCACAAGATAACGCTGATGGTCTGCAACCAGTGCATGTTCATCATGTCCTTCTCGAAAGGACGAAGCATCTGGGACTTCGACTAGCAACCACTAGGTAGAGTCGTCTGCCAGTCTGAGAACCGTCGACCTGGCAGAAAGGATTCGGCCATAGGCCCTCCTCATAGCAAGGACCATACCAGTAAACATGGCACCCGCGCCCAACCCGTAAGAGTAGAGGGTTGGAATCATACCCGCAACCGAGACCCCTCCCAAAGCCAGCGCATTGATAACCTCAAGCCCCAGAAGAAACCTGTTGGACAGTCGAAACCCAACATAGCCAGCGAACAGAAACCCGGTCGCCACGTACTGCCATCTCCACGTCTTTGGAATACTTCCTGAGACCATTAGGAGCACGACCAGGACCCCAACAAGCAGCTGGTGTAGTCCAACTGTCAGAGTCAGACTGGTGCTCAGCCCGGCTCTGTCGGCGAACCGGGAAACTGGGATGACGAGCAGAATGTTCGCCAGTGACGCAGCGGCATACATTGCTAGGTGTTCGCGAAAGGTAAGCCGCGCTACTTCCGCGAAGGACAAGAAACCAACCTCATGGGCCGACTGCATTTCGAGAGGCTAGCTTATGATAGTTCTTGCAGTGGAATCGGCTCTATCTTACGGTAGACTCCTAAGGGCGACTGCTCCTTACCATTCACCGTCAGCAGATTCTTCACAACGGAAATCCCGAACAGCTTCTCGTTCTCCTGTAGATGGGGGATTATGACGTCCCAGTCCTTCTCGGTGAGACTAGTAAGACGCCCCCCGTTCAACTGGTCGCTGGTTACCATTCTGTGCGGGTCCCGGATGAATATGGCTCCTCCGGAGGCTAGGGAGAACAGGTTGCTTCCAGGGTATGGGGTTGGCTGTTCGACCCAGCGTCCATCGTGAGTGGGCTTGAGCCCGTTCACTATTACGAACCCGCCTCCGTTGGATGGGTCTCCTGCCATGAACGATTCTGCTAGGTAGTCGAGGCATGTTCCGTTTATTACGACCTTGGGTTTTCCGACGGCGTTGATGAGTGGTCTGCCGGCCGCGTTTCCCATAACGTAGACCTGGCCACCTTTCGCCGCGTACATGAAGGCCTGGCCCACATCTCCATGGACGATGAGCCTACCATATTTCATGATCTGCGCAGCCTGGTCTTGTGCCGCTCCATGTATGTTCACCTCTGCCCCGTCGATTCCTGAGGCGGCATAGTCTCCCACGTCGCCGTAGCAGTCGATCCTCAGGTCGTTCGTATGGGGTCCCAGCCCGTTGGCGATGAACCGGTGGCCCCGGAGGTTGTAGAGAACGAGCCTCCTCCAGCTATGCTGATAAGCTTCGACAGCGAACCTTGCAACACTGTCATCCCCCTCCACTGGAAAGTCGAGACCGTCGATGACTAGACACTGGTCCGGGCTGCTTGGGGGGCGTAGCTGTTTCCTGTTCTGCCAGTCCAGTCGAGAACATAGGGACGCTCCGTTTAGAATGGGAATTGATGAGAACGTTTCTCCAAGAGCCTCGTCTAAGAGCTGGAGGATTGAGCCTCGTTTCTTGGTGCCGGTGTCGTAGATTCTGTCGAATAGGAGAGTAAGGGCTTCAAGGGTGAATGACCGTGCACTGTCTCCGCTCTTGGACAGGCTTCTTAGTTCTTCGATGACTTCGGCGATGAAGCCGTATTCTCCCTCCCTCAGGATGGGGCGGAGGTATTCGAAGAGGGCTAGGGGGTCGGATGAGCCGCGGAGTCTCTGAATTTGAAGAGCGACGCTCGAGTTGACGGGAACCGTGGCCTGTTCTCTGTAAAAGTGGACTTGGCCTGTTTCCGTCGAGAGTTCCTGCCCGAACTTGTCCCTGCAGATCAGCTGCTTTCCAAGGCCGGAGTCCTGCACCGTGAAGCCGAAGGCCCCGCCGTCCGTGTGGCTTCCTCCCCTTGCATTCCAGTAGATGTCCGCGTAGCCAGACGGAAGCTTTCCGTCCGCCTGTAGGCCTCGCAGCATAGCGTTGATTGCCTGTCTTTCCGACGCGATTACGCCGATTCTGACTCGGCCTTCTTGCAATGCGAAGACCTGCGGGCGTAGCATTGAAGTGTCCGTGATTCCGAGAAGCTGGAGGCCCTTCGACGGATCATTTCTTGCAACTATGAAAAACCAGGGTCCGTCGGGAGACCCGTGTATGTGGGCGGTCTGGATTGCGCGGTAGATTTTCTTCTTCTCATCGGGAAGCATTTGGAAGTCTCTCTCGGTCGTAGGGGCCATGGCCTCGATGAGATATTCGAGCGGATACCTGTACACCCTGCTCAACAGGTCGAAAAGGAGAACGGAGACTTCTGTGTCGGTGAGAAAGAGCGGGCGTATGTTCCTCTGAGCCAAGTATTCCATCATGGAATGGTAGTTTGCAAAGTCACCATTGTGAACTAGGGCCTCGTGCAATCCCACAAATGGGTGGGCCCCTCCAGGGTGCCAGACTCGTCCCTTCGTAGGATACCGGTGATGACCAATCCAGATGTTCGCCTTGAAATCCTCAAGCTTGTAGTATCGGACCACTTGGTCTCCGTAGCCCACAAGTTTGAGAACCATCATGTTCTTCCCGTGCGAGAGAACGAAAGCCTTCTTCTCTCCTAGTGAAGAGTAGAAGCGAACGTTCAAGCGGTAGGTGTTCTGGTAGACAAACTCATCCTCGACAGTTGACCTGTCAGCGGCTCGGAGATGGTTATTTTTCGAAAATTCCTCCAGCACCTCAGGCCTAACACGGCAAAAGTAGGCGTAGACCTCGGGAGGTTTCACCTCAAGGCCTGCAGAACGGTGATCTCTGACAGTGGGAAGCCTGGACGAGTGATCGACCAGGAAGGCGGACTCGATAAACTCGGCCTCAACCTCGTTCCTCACAGAAGAGTCCAGATAGGCGATCTCGATGAGATAGTCTTGGTCTAGGACCTCTCTGGAAACGCCAAGTTGTTCCGGCACGAGTCCGACTGCCGCAATCCCTCCCCCTTTTCCGTTCCCTCGGTTTTTCATTTGCAGGAGCGACTGCAGTAAGTATTTTCCCTCGACTGGGACCGTGGAAGCTACACCGATGACGCCGCATCCCCCTTCGGCTTCGAGCGTTGCCGCGGGGAGGGCCGGCAACGGTAGGCTCGCCCTAGAATCCACGATTTTCCTAATGTGGCTCATTTGTGTTCCTACTTGTGCCGTACGAGAAGGTCTGTCCTTCCTCTGAGTTCCCTGATGCTCTCGAGACCGAATTTCGCCAAGATTTGTCTCAGTCGCTTCGTCCATGCGTTGAACAGGTTTACGATTCGCATCTCGCCCCACTCGGGGTCTATCAGTAGGGACAGTTCAGGGTCTGTGGTGGTTATGCCAACCTGGCAGCCGCGTCCTCTTTCGCAGTTTCCGCAATGGGTACATCCCACAGCCACAGCCTCTGCTGTTGCCACTACGCAGCCGTCTGCGCCCAGAGCGATTGCCTTTCCTACGTCATCGGCGGTTCGTATTCCACCGCTCGCGATCAGAACGATTTCGTCGCGGACGCCTTCGGAGACGAGGTACTTGTGGACTTTTGGAACGGCGTACTCTATGGGCATCGCGATGTTCTTCTTCGCAATCTCTGGCGCGGCTCCTGTTCCGCCGTACCCGCCGTCTAAGTGTATGATGTTCGCTCCGGCATAGTAGCTTCCAATCGCGACCATGTCCACATCTGTGGGTGTGGATACCTTGACAGAGACCAGTGCCTTGGGGTTAACTGTCTTGATCCAGTCAACGTGTTTCTTGTGGTCCTCAACCGAGTAGACGCTGTGGAATGGGAAGGGAGAGTAGAGGCTGGTGAAGACTGAGGACTCCCTCATCTTAGCCACTTCAGAAGTGACTTTGTCGGCGAGCAAGTGGCCACCGAGGCCGGGCTTCGCGCCCTGCGCGTACTTGAACTCGACAATCGGCGCGCACTGGATTGTCTCCTCGCGCACCCCAAACATGCCGGTGGCGACCTGTGTGATTATGTGGTCTTTGAACGGAAGGAGCTGCTGCGGGTAACCGCCTTCGCCGGTGCATGTGAACGTGCCAAGCCGTTTGGCGGCACGGGCCCTGGCGATCATGAAGTTGAGGCTGATAGAGCCGAAGGACATTCCTCCGCCATAAATGGGGAATGGGATCTCAACCCTCTTCCCCTCAGGTCTCTTGTTGAGTGGAATTGAGAGGTCAATTCTGTCCTCGTCAATTTTCTTTCCTCCGTTAGGATTACTCCATCCGAGAGTGTCGAAGCCTCCACCGGAGTCTCCGACGCGATACTCTAGGTCGTTCCTGGGCGGTTCTCCGGACAAAGCTTGCTCGTACGTGGCGAGTATTAGTTCCCCGGTCCATCTCTTGTTCCCGAGGGCAGCCGGTATTCCGTAGCGAAGAGATGGCAGTGTCTCTAGCCCGTGGTGCAGACGTTGCGAGTGCTTCTCGACGGTTAGTTCTAGGTTGCCCAAGCTATTTCCCCAAAGGCTTGTTCCCTGAGTTCTGCGTCTGTCATCGAACGGCCGACCTCTCCACGAAGTCGTCGAACGTCGCGCATGCCCATGGCGCTGAGTATCTCGATGAGCTGGTCGTGCCAGGAGGCCACCAGGTTAACAACCCGCTGGGTTCCCCAGGCCGGGTCCATGCTGCGGACCCTGAGTGCGCAGTTCTCGCGGTCCCGGGTTTCGCCCTGGAACTCCGCCTGTAACGCCACGAGGAGGGTTGTGTCTATGCCCACAAGGTCAGCGCCACAGATTATCGCCTTCGGAACGTGCTCAGCAAGCGTTATGCCACCACTTGCGATGATTGTTACTTGGTCGCGTAGACCTTCCTTGACAAGGAAACCGTGTACCTGTTTGACCGCGTCAGAGACGTGTCTGGGCCTGGTCGAGTAGTCCTTTCCATGTAGGTCGGCGTAGAAATGAAGCACGTCGACCCCGTCTCGAACAAGCTTGGAAACGGCTTCTTCACATCCCTCCTTCAGGGCTATCCTCGCCGAGATTACTGCCGAAGGGTAGGCCGTTCGCAGCTCGTTGTACATGTCAGACCTGTCATGGTCGTACTCGATAATCCTCGACTCTTGAAGGATGGACGAAGACCCGGGGAGGTCGCTCTCTTCGACGAGAGGAATCCAACCCTTGCCATGGCGACGTGTCTTGCTGGGCCGGGAAATGTGGAAAGTGTTCAGTTTTGAGGCTGCTTTGTCTAGTGCGTCTGATACTTCATCGGTGACTGTTGGTTCTGGTAGCTGGTCGAAGATTACTGGAACAGAAGCTTCCACGGTCTTGACTACCTGTTCCGCGCATGGATGGTCGAGACTGAGAAAGAACGGTTTACGCCCGATGTCGACTGTCGTAGAAATGTATTCTCTTCCGTAGACCCCGTCTCGTGTGGGGCGCACAATCTCGGACATGTCGGTCCAGATTCCGTCGAATCCTTCTCCCGCGAATGCCCCCTTGTACCCCATTCCCTTGACCGGAATCTTGCCTGTGGACGATTCGTAGAGAACGGTGAATACTGCATCTGGGGTCCAGTGTGAGTCGCCGAGACTCTTGTACTCGTCTGAAGGACGCACTGTCATGATGTGCGGGTACTCTTGGACGCATCTCATGCAGCCAACGCATTTCTCCTTGATGGGCTTGAACCCTCCCAAGCGTCCGCTGAAGACTCCGTAGATGCATGGCCTGCTCAGGACGACGTCGCGTTTGAACCGGTATTCGAAAGCCTCATGGACCAGCATCGCAGCCAGCCGCAGTTTCCTCGCACTAACATCGAACCTGCTTGGAACAGGGTACAGATGTGGAGCAGGCTTGGCCTCGATGTGAAACCGTTCGTAGCCCATTAACAGGCCCGGCCTCCTCTAACACCCGTCCCAAACCGCCCGTGCAAATGTCCTACAAACTCACAGCGACCGGCACAAGAGAACAACGAATATGAGGTTTGTGGGCTTCAGATTGGACATTCGTCCACTTGGCGTCTTATGCTGAAAGAAGCTGGGGACAGAAGACTGCTCGGAAGATTCGTGGAAGAGCTGTCCGGTTCGATAGTACTTGCCTCGGGTTTCTAAGGTTTCGATTTCCTTAACCCATGAAAAAGCCTGTGGACTCTCGGCGAGACGGACCAGCAGTCAAAGGGTCTAGCTTGAGATACATACTGACAGTTGACTTTGAAGAAGATGCGGATATTGACAGCTTCCTCCGCTTCGTGCAATACCACAGCAAGAGGCTGAAGTGTCCCGGAAAGGACGTGTTCATCCGCCTCGCCCACGAGTGGGAAAAACAACTGGTGAGCAATGGTGAGTCAACAGGTCCAGTGGGTTTCAAGAAAGAAAAGAAAAAAGCGCTCAAGGAAAGCACAGACTAGCAGGTTCAGAATCCGGGTCCGCTACAAGTACCACTACTACCGATGGATCTCAACACACGACTACGGAAGCTTCAAAGAAATCTACGAAAAATACAAAGACAAAGGATACACCTACTGGTGTGCTGATCTGCCCCCGGAGTTTTCGAGCCAGGATGGGACTTGGACCGGATATAGGCTGGATGGTGACAAGACGCATACCGCTTCGACTCTGAAACGGTACGGCCGCCATAAGGCGTGGATCGACCCAGTGTACAAGTTCGAGGGGAAGCCTGTTATTCTAGTGTACAATGCCCGCTGAAACTTTGTTCTATGAGAATCAGCGTTCTCGCTTAGCGTTTCACTGTTCAGTTGCTGATTAGAGTCACTCCGTGTGATTTCCACATGTGAGCGACCTTAAGAAAGCCCCTTCTATTTGACCGCGCATGGAAGTTACGACTCAGAGAGCTAGCCTCTGGCACCACGCTGATTTTCTCAAACTCTGGACCTCGGAGACAATATCCGCGTTTGGAAGCCAGTTCAGCGGGCTAGCCATACCACTGACCGCAATATACTACCTCCAAGACAATTGCGTCGTCAACCTTGGGCCTGATGCTTGTTCGTATGAATTCGGAATTCTTGCAGCCACTGGAACCCTCCCGTTCCTCCTTATTGGACTCTTAGTGGGCGTATGGGTCGACAGACATCGCCGCCGACCTGTCTTGGTCCTCAGCAACTTGGGACGGGCCGCTCTGCTGGCTTCAATACCTGTCTTCTTCCTGGCCGGAATGCTCGACTTGGTAGGCTTTCCGCTGCTTTATGGAGTGTCCTTTCTGATAGGGATTCTCACAGTGTTCTTCGACGTGGCCTACCAGGCCTATCTTCCCTCACTAGTTCACCGAGAACAACTGGTCGATGCCAACGGCAAGCTGGAAGCAAGCCGGTCTACGGCACAGGTCACAGGCCCAAGCATTGCTGGTGCAGTGATCGAGATCATGACCGCACCAATAGCGATCCTGTTGGATGCGCTCTCATTCCTCGGGTCAGCCCTCTCTCTAAGCAGGATAAGGCACGAGGATGCAGTCGCGCCAAGGCAGGAGCACACCTCGGTCAAATCTGATATTCGCGAAGGGCTAGCTGTTGTTCTAGGGGATAGACGACTGTGGTCCATCGCTGGTTCCACAGGGACATCCAACTTCTTCTCATCCGCAATTTTTGCCTTGTTCGTTCTCTACGCGACGGCCAGTCTCGGCCTTACACCCCTCAGCATAGGTTTGGTATTCAGCATTGGAAGCGTTGGAGCACTGGTAGGAGTAGCGACAGCCGCACGGGTGGCGAAACGTATCGGGGTTGGCCCCGCAATAGTTCTGTCCATGGCAGTCAGCGGACCAGGGCTCATCGGCACATACCTCGCAGCCCTATTCTTCTCGGCCCGATTACCAGTCGGAGGCGTAACTGTCTCGGGAAGCATACCAGTCCTCATCATCGCTCAACTAATCACTTCTTGGAGCGTAGTCGTATACAACGTAAACCAAGTCAGCCTTCGACAGTCAATAGTCCCGCTGAGGCTGCAGGGACGGCTCAACGCCACAATGAGGTTCCTCGTCTGGGGAACGCTTCCCCTAGGAGGTCTCGTAGGCGGATTTCTCGGAGCCGCTATCGGAATCCACAACACGATAGGAATCGGAGCACTGGGAGGGTCCGTGGCCTTTCTCTGGGTATTGCTCTCGCCGGTGAGAAGACTCAGGGAGATACCGGCACCGGCCGAGTAAGCTTGTAGTCTAGATACTTGTGAAAGTCAGAAGACTCGGGGAAATGCGTTTCCGACTAGTTCATAGTCGCTATTGTCGAGCCTCCACCCGCACGATTCCGCGTTCTCGGCCAGATGCTCTTTCCGAACAGCCTTCGGGATGACCACTACAGACTCCTGGTGGAGAAGCCAGTTCAGAGCGACTTGGTTCCTCGACTTTCCCAGTTTCTCCGCCACCTTGTCCAGTATATCAAAGGCGGCTCCTCTGCCCTTCGGCATCTTTCCCTGCCCCAGGGGACTGTAAGCGATAACGGTCACTCCCTCTTTCTGGCAGTACAGAAGCAGGTCTTTCTCAATGCTTCTCTCCAGAAGGCTGTACTCTACCTGGTTTGAAACAATCCGGTTTTTCGAGAGGGCTTTCTGGGCTTCCTGCATCTGGGCAATTGAGAAGTTGCTGACGCCGACATAGCGAGTCAACCCGTCATTAGCAAGTTTTTCCATCGCCCTCATTGTCTCGGAAATTGGAATGCTCGGGTTCGGCCAGTGTAGTTGGTAGAGATCCATCTGTTTGAGGCGGAGACGTTTTAGACTCTTCTGGGCTGAACGCAGCACGTCATCATAGGCGAAGTGGCTCGGAGAAACCTTGGACGCGACGAAGACGGAATCCCGGCGGCCCTCCACCGCGCGAGAAACTACTTCTTCGCTGTGGCCTGAGCCATACATCTCAGCAGTATCGATCAATAACATGCCCCGGTCTAGCCCGTGCCTGAGAGCGTTGACCGCTCTGTCGTCATCCGACCCCATTCCATAGGTTCCCATTCCGACTACTGGAATCGAGTCTCGTGTCTTTCCGAGCTTCCGAAATTCCAGAGACTTGACCTCCAAGCAGGTCTGCTAATGGTAGGGGTCAGGGCTGTCGGATAAAACCGCTACCGCTAAGAACGACAGTAGTACATGTCACGAAAATGCCTGGGTTCCAGGCTCTGCGGGTTGAGGGAGGGTCTTTACGACCTCTTCGAACCGGGGCGAGGTGTGGTGTAGCCTGATCTGGCCTTCTCGGCCGATTTCTGCTAGGCCGTGGTCGCTGAGGAATTTCGCCGCCCAGGACACCGCGTTGCCGGGCATGCGCAGCTGTTTGGCAATGTCATCTAGCTTATGCCACGCGCCGTCTACGAGTCGTATCCAGACGTACCATAGCAGCATTGGTTTTGCTCCGCCGCCCAAGAAACAGGCACCAAGCTCGATTAGTTCCTTGGAATCTTACTATTCCTAGTGTTACTTGGTAAAAAACGGACGGGTTACACTCACAACACTAACCAAAAATGGTCTGCCGGGCAGAGAGGCCAAGGGTCCTCGCTCCCCCAACCAACGGCCAACTGTTTCAGAGAACCTCTTTGCCTCCTGAATCCTTCGGAGCATCCCAGAGGCCGGACGAGTCAACTTAAGATCCCTATCTGTTCCAGAACGTGTAAGAGCAGGGCAAGAGAAAGGTCTAGTGAGGACACGTGCTTTCCCGAAGCGGTAGTCATGGTGAAGGATACATAACCCAAGTGCGGCGTTCAGAGAGGTCTCGGTAATCAGAGGCATGGCCGCTAACGTTCTGGGAATCCCGTGGATGCTAGCGCAATCCCTGGGTCGACGGCATACATCGCTGAGGATTTCTTCGAAACCATTGCAATCTTCAATACATCGTTCCCGAGAGTCGCGGGAGAACCAACTACACAAGTTTAGACGAATCAGTACAAACTTCTTTAATGTGTAATAGCGTGTCTTGGAGCACTTCCCGGTTCTCATCCCCGAGAATGAGATGAAGGGAGGAGTTCGATGAGATAGAATGGAAACCCGACAAATACCGAAGGTACCCCCGAGCGAGTTCCGCTATGAAAGACGCTTAACAAAACAAGGAATCAGCCCGTATGACACTGTCAAATGGGAGCTAAGAGATGCGGTAATCGTCGACCAGAGCGGCAAAGTCATCTTTGAACAGAAACGCGTTGAGGTGCCGGCTTCCTGGTCCCAGACAGCCACAAACATCGTAGCCTCAAAATACTTCCGCGGCAAAATGGGAACACCGGAAAGAGAGTCCAGCGTCCGACAGCTGATAGGAAGAGTAGCGGGAACAATCGCCAGATGGGGACGCGAGGGAAAATACTTCCTGGACGAGGATGAGGCAGCGGCCTTCGAGGCCGAACTAGCACATATCCTACTCTACCAGATGGCAGCGTTCAACAGCCCCGTCTGGTTCAACTTGGGGGCGGAAGAGCACCCTCAGGTCTCGGCCTGCTTCATCCAGTCCGTCAGGGATGACATGAAGTCCATTCTGCAACTGGCCGTGAATGAGGGCATGCTGTTCAAGTTCGGGAGTGGCACCGGCAGCAACCTCTCTACTCTTAGATCCTCCAGCGAACTTCTCTCCAGTGGAGGTAGAGCTTCGGGCCCGGTTTCCTTCATGAAGGGCTTCGATGCTTTTGCGGGAGTCATCAAGTCGGGCGGCCGGACCCGTCGGGCCGCGAAGATGGTCATTCTCAACATAGACCACCCTGATGTTGTGGAGTTCATCTGGTCGAAGGCGAAGGAGGAGAAGAAGGCGTGGACCCTGATCGACGCAGGCTACGACGGGTCCGTGGACGGAGAAGCCTATGGGTCAGTCTTCTTCCAGAACGCCAACCACAGCGTAAGGGTGACAGACGAGTTCATGCACGCCGTGGCCGAGGACAAGGAGTGGAAGACCCGGTACATAACCACGGGAAAGGTTGCTGGCACGTACAAGGCCCGCGACCTGATGCGCCAGATGGCTGAGGCTGCTCACGTATGCGGGGACCCGGGAATACAGTTCGACACCACAGTCAACAAGTGGCACCCGTGCCCGAACACTGGAAGGATTAACGCGTCCAACCCCTGCTCCGAGTACATGTTTCTAGACGATTCCGCATGCAACCTCGCAAGCCTCAACCTGATGCGGTTCCGGACGCCAGACGGAGAGTTTGACGTTGATTCCTTCGAACATGCTGTCGACATAGTCATCACCGCGCAGGAGATACTCGTGGACAACGCGAGCTATCCTACGCCCGCGATAGAGAAGAACAGCCATGAGTACCGGCCTCTAGGGCTGGGGTACGCGAACCTCGGGGCGCTGTTGATGGCTCGCGGACTCCCCTACGATAGCGAAGAAGGCATGAACTACGCGGCCACGATCTCAGCCCTCATGTCCGGCAGAGCCTACTCGACCTCAGCCCTCATTGCGAAGAGAATTGGACCCTTCAGAGGATACCGCATCAACGAGAAACCCTTCCTAAACGTCATCGACATGCACAGGGCCCACGCCTACAAGATTGCTGAGTCAGGCGTTCCCAGGGAACTATTGGACGCGGCCATAAGGTCGTGGGATGTGGCTTTGTCGTTTGGGGAACGGTTTGGGTTCAGAAACGCGCAGATATCAGTCGTCGCGCCCACAGGCACTATTGCCTTCATGATGGACTGCGACACTACAGGCGTAGAGCCGGACATAGCCCTTGTCAAGTACAAGTGGCTCGTTGGCGGAGGCGTAATCAAAATCGTGAACAATACCGTCCCGGAAGCACTGAAAAGGCTCGGGTACTCCAAGACCCAGGCCCAAGAGATTCTACAGTACCTCCAGGACCATGACACGATAGAGGGTGCACCGCACCTCAAGCAGGAACACTTGCAAGTGTTCGACTGCGCGTTCAAGCCTGCTAAGGGGACAAGGAGTATCCATTACATGGGCCATGTCAAGATGATGGCGGCCGTTCAGCCGTTCATCTCAGGTGCGATATCCAAGACTGTGAACATGCCTCATGATGTTTCCGCGGCCGAGATAGTGGAGACATACGTTGCGGCGTGGAAGATGGGTTTGAAGGCCATAGCCATTTACCGCGACGGGTCCAAGAGGACACAGCCCCTCACCACGACCATCAGGGAAGAGAAGAGGGAGTTGAAGCCGGGAGAGCCGGTCTACCGGCCTCAGCGGAGGAGGCTTCCTGACGAGAGGGCGGGCATAACCCACAAGTTCACCATCCAAGGCAATGAGGGCTACCTGATAGTCGGGCTCTACAATGACGGTAGCCCCGGCGAGATTTTCGTAGTCATGTCCAAAGAAGGAAGCACCATATCCGGGCTGATGGACGCGTTCTCCACCTCCATATCCCTCGCGCTTCAGTACGGTGTTCCGTTGAGGGTCTTGGTGAACAAGTTCATTCACACG